>JAYSPZ010000025.1:0-5664 GCA_043721815.1 Gammaproteobacteria bacterium
GATTAACGTAACCCCTTCCGGGCTGACCTGATTGATCGCCAGGGTGCGGCGCTTGCCGTCTATCGTCACCACGGCCTTGTTATTAAACAGCCCCAAGACCACGACCTTGCCGACGCTCGCCCCGGCGGGGGCGAGGGTCAACACCAGATACACGGCGGCGCCGAGCGTCAGTAATTTTAGGGCGTTATGCATTTAATTGGTGTAGTGTTCCAACGCCTCGATGGCATCGAGTATGCTTACGAAGCGCAGGCCGAACGGCGTGAGCGTGTATTCCACGCGCGGCGGAATTTCCGCATATTCGCGGCGTTCGAGTATGCCGTAAGTGACGAGTTTTTTAAGGCGTTCATTCAGCACCTTGCCGGTAAGGCCGGCGACGCTGTGTTCCATCGCGCCGGGGCGACAGGTGCCGTGCCGCACCAGTTGCAGCACGGTCAGCGACCACTTGCAGCCGACGATGTCTTCCACCCTGCGGTTTACCGAGGGCCGCTCGGTGCCTGCGCGTGAAATTTTTTTCATGTGCACGGTCATAAAGATACACCAAAAAGTGCCTACCCCACCCAATTGTGCCTACTTATCGCGCGGCAGCGCGGTCGTTAAGGTGGCGTTCTTCACCTATCCCTCCCTTAACGATAAGGAGTAATGCTCATGATGTCAAAAGTAACTACACGGTTTTATGCCGGATTGATTGTCGCTCTCGCCGGTTTGGTAAGCGCGACATCGTGTGCACAGCAGCAGCCCGAGAGCCTGTATCAGCGCCTGGGCGGCAAAGACGCCATTGCCGCCGTGGTGGCCGAGTTCGTGGGTAACGTCGCGGCGGACCCGCGCATCAACGCGCGCTTCGCCAACACCGACATCCCGCGCCTAAAGGTGTTATTAACCGAGCAGATTTGCCAGGGGAGCGGCGGACCCTGCACCTACACCGGGCGTGACATGAAGACCACGCACCGCGGCATGGCCATTAGCGAGGCGGAGTTTAACGCCCTGGTGGAGGACCTGGTCAAGGCCCTGAATACCTTCAAGGTCGCCCAGCGCGAACAGGACGAATTATTGGGTATACTGGGTCCCATGAAGCCGGACGTCGTCAACCAATAATATCCACGGAGGCCCGTGAAGCCGCTGCGCATCTTTCGCCATAGCGCCAGCGAGGGACCCGGATATCTGGCCGATTATCTCGACGGTCGGTGCCTGCCCTATGAGCTTATCCGCATCGACGCGGGCGAATTCGTCCCCGAGCGTCTGGACGATGTCTCGGGCCTCGTGTTCATGGGCGGCCCGATGAGCGTCAATGACAATCTACCCTGGATCAAGCAAGAACTGGACCTGATCCGCCGCGCCACCGACATCGGCATGCCGGTGTTGGGTCATTGCCTGGGTGGCCAGCTCATCAGCAAGGCCTTGGGCGGTACGGTCACGCCCAATGCGGTCAAGGAGATCGGCTGGCACCCGGTGCAGCGCGTCGAGAACGCCGCGGCGCACGATTGGTTGGGTGATCTGCCCGCGCAATTCGAGGTGTTCCACTGGCATGGCGAGACCTTCAGTCTGCCGCCGGGGGCGACTCCGCTGTTGCACAATGACTATTGCACGCACCAGGCCTTTGCCATCGGCACTATGCTGGCCCTGCAATGCCATATCGAGATGACGCAAGCTATGGTAGTGGACTGGCTTGCGCACGGTCAGGGCGAACTGGCCACTGCGGCCGTGCCCAGCGTGCAGACACCCGCCGCGATCACCCTGAACTTGCCCGCACGCATCAAGCATTTGCATGCCGTGGCCAGGATATTTTACCGGCACTGGCTGCGCCCGCTAGACCCCTCTGGTTAGAATGAGGTGAGCGTTCCGTAAACTCAATTAGCCCAGTACGCGCACGAGCCAGTTATTAATATCTTGAAGCTCCTCGGCACAGATTGCATGCCCCATAGGATAAGCATGCCAAGTTACCTCATAAGCCATATCCTCTAGTGCCGAGCGTGATGCCAGGGCATTGCCCATCGGCACGATGGGGTCCTGCGTGCCATGGGCCATCATGACCGGTAACCCGGCGTTGGCAGGATGAGCCTCCGCAGGTAGCCTACCCATGAGTGGCAGATAGGTGGATAGCGCCAGGATGCCCGCCAGGCGTTGCGGGTAACGCAAACCGGTATGCAGGGCGATGGCCCCGCCTTGGGAAAAGCCGGCCAGCACGATTCGTCGCGCGGGAATCCCGCTGTCGATTTCGTGCTCGATAAGATTGCGTAACAGGCACTCGGAAACATCTATCCCGGAGCGGTCTTCACGCTGCACTAGATCGCTGGCCACAATGTCGTACCAGGCACGCATGACAAAACCATTGTTAATTGTCACCGGCCGATGCGGTGCGTGTGGCAGCACAAAGCGTAGCCCGTGGTGCTCCGGCAGGGCGAGTTCGGTCACCATAGAGGCGAGGTCATGGCCATCCGCACCGAGCCCGTGCAGACAGATGACGCTGGCCGTTACCGGCGCAACGGGATTAATGATGAGGGCGGGGAGCGGGGTTACCGACACACAGCCTCCGGTGACATCAATGCCGATACCTACCTATAAAACCTTTTGGGTTTGAGTGGTCTGTTTCGCCACAGCGGGTTTGGCACCCGGCAACAAGCCGGACCAGGACACCGCGATCTTCCCATCGGGCAGGGGCTTGCCTAAAAACGCCAGGGACTGTTGTATCTGCGGTTGCTGTGGGTCACGCGAGGCGAGCGTGCCGGTGAATTGATAGCTGCCGTCCGGTTTCAACATCAGCACCCCCTGCGCCTGCAAGGCACCGCCCTTGTCGAGCAAGACACCCTTGATGCCGCTATCGTCGGTGACCAGCGTGAGCGCCAGGCTGCCGAGATTTATCGGCTGCGGCGTTACAAAGGCGGCGTTTTCCCAGGCAAGGATGCCGTCAGCGGCTACGATGATATTGTCGTCGATCTGCATTTTGCTTAGCTCGATGCGTAATACGCCCCCCGGTTGGAGCGGCAAAAAGGGTAATTGGGCACTCAGCTCGGCCACGGGCACGCTGGCACTCGTTGCGCTCAGATGGAATTTTCCGGTTAAGCCGCGCGCCGCCACACCGCTGCCTTGGGCACTATCCTTGGCCGCTGTCCAGGCAAACTCCAGGCGGCCCAGCAGCATCTTCCAGGGGTGCGCCTGCCAGCTTAGCGAACCCAGACGATAAGCCCCCAGGTCGGCGGTGTCTGCACGGCCCGACCACAGCGTGCCGTCGAGACCGTAAAGTGCGAGTGGCGCAATGGATACCTTGAGCAGCGAATAGGCGCGCGCCGCCGGAACCGTGGCCACCAAAAAAATACTATAGGCCAGCACGCCTAAACCCAGATATCCCCGCCACCCGTTCATGGGGCACCCTGCAAGGTGACCCTGGCATTGATAAACCCGGGTTGATCCTGGCGTTCCAACACAATGCTGACTACACCGACACCGAAATTAAGCTGCATGCCCTCCAGCCATCGTATGAGTTCATCGAACTTGGCCTGCTCGAACCACACGCGCGCAATGTCCTGGCCTTCGGGTTCCACGCGTTTCATGGCCGCGCCCAGGCCACTGCTCTTGGCCGATTGGTCGACCACAGCGAGCAGCGATTGACCGGCGGGCAGCTTGCCGACGGTGCTGCCGCGCGCCGCGTGTAACTGCGCTGCCGCGCGGCTTGCCTGCCGCATCCACTCGACGAGCACCTGTTGTTCCTTAACGGTCTTGCGTAATTCCTGCCGATGCTTGATTAAGGGTTCCCAGACGAGCAGGTAGAGCAAGAAGATCATGAGCAAGGTCGCGCCCGCTATCACCAGGTGCCGCTCACGCGCGGCCAATTGCATAAACCACGCCTTCATGATTTTACCTTGGTATCTTTAGGCCGAATTTGCAATCGGCTCTGTACCTTGTCGTCGCGCGAGGTGGCGGACTGTATCTCTACATCCAGCCCGGATGTACTGCTCAACCGTTGTTTGAGTTGATCGAGGGCCTGTAGATCCTTCATGTCGATCTCCAGATTCAACTCGCCCTCCTTATAACTGACACTGCGTAATTGCAGATCGGGCGTGGCCTTGAGCACAGCCCCGGTGCTGTGTAGCAGGCTCAGGAAATTACCACCGTCTTGACCCTGACCCGTGCGCAGTGCCTCCAGGTTGCGTTCCATCTGCACGCGCGGATTGACGATCTTGCGCGTACCGGGAAAGGTGTTGCGAAAGATTTGTTCGATCTGTGGCTGGAGTACTCGTGCCTGATTGCTCAGGCGACTGACCTCGGCCACCGCCATGCCACCCTGCAGGATCAGCCCTGCGCTCAACAACGCGATAGCGGGATACCATGGGCGCCACAATTTGCCGATCTGTTCACGCCTGCTGTAATCACCCTGCAATAAATTGATCGCGTTTTTTTCGTCAAAGCCGCGTGCCAGCAAGAGCAGCGCATCTTCTTTGCAGACATCGCGGATTGCCTCCAGATCGGCATTGTCAGCCAGGGTTTCGGTAAGGATGGGGGCGACTGGCGTGCAGTCGATCAGGTGCAACTGTCCCGGCTTGGCATCGGCCGCCTCGGCTACGGCCAGCACCAGCAGGGCATCCAGATTTTCACTGTCAACGGCAAACCCGGTCTGGGCACCGGTGCGTACCGTGGCCACGTCGGTTTCGTGCAGCACAAACCACATACCCGGCCGGGTCGGCAAGGCGAGTGTCTCCACGCTCAGAATATCGGCTTGCAGACCGGCCGCACTCAAATATTCCAACCAGGTGTTCATGCGCACACGATCCACCACGGCGGCGGCGATCTGATGGTCGTGACCGCGTGCGCCGAGGGCAAAATGCAGTTGTTCGACCTCGGTGCCGAGGCGCTCCTCCAGGGCAAAGGGAATGGCGCGCGCAATGCGCTGTCGATTCTGGCTGGGCACGGCGACCTGGGTCAGCAGCACATCGCTGCCGGGCACGAGCACGATAATCTGATGACCCGCCGCCATGACCGCCGCGTCGCTCAGCGGTCTGCGCTGCACATCGCTCGCGACACCCGCAGCGGACACGCGCAGCCAGCTAAGTTCGGGCAACAGGGTCTCTTGCTCAGTGCCGTGCCGCACGGCTCCAAGGCGAATGAATAAGCGGTCACGCATTAATAGGTTCCTTGCCCACGCATGATGACAGTCACCGCCGCTTGTCCGGATGGCGGCGGGTTGAGACGCTGTAACAAACTATACAATTGTACCTGTCCACGCCCGGCGGTGGCATGGGCACTGAGCAAAAAATAGTGGCTGTCTATCGATAACTTTGGGGTGATTAATTGCTGAGCGGCTGCATTAAGCCCCGCTTGGCTGAAAAAATCACCGACCGTCTTGAAGTCATTGAGCGCGCGCCTGCTCACGATTTGGATAGTATTAATATTGGCATCCAGCGCGGCGATGACCTGAACCGGGACGGTATTTACATTAATCGTCGTGGTAGTGGTTGGCAGTGCGCAGACATAAGGCGCTATCAACTTATAGATCGCCGGGGTAAAGCCCTTAATCAACAGCAATTCGCTGGGGCTGGTGAACCTTGCATTCGCCGCACGATAAGGCGGTTTCTGCAGCAGATAGTCATTATCTTCCGCGCCGTTTGTCCGCAGCACCTCATCGGCATCCAGCCAGTCCGCCACGGCCTCCGTCATATCCTGTGCCTGGCCCGC
>JAYSPZ010000026.1:0-7911 GCA_043721815.1 Gammaproteobacteria bacterium
AAATGGGCATGTCGACGCACAGCGAAGCCGAGGTACGCAAGTGGGTAGGTAATGGTGTGGAACGCCTCGTCAAACGCGCACTAATCAGCACATTGGACGGCGAGCCTGATAACGAATTATTCGACAAGGCCCTGCCAATTTTTCTTGATTTGTACCGTGACAATACTTGTGTGCGCAGCCTGCTCTATCCGGGCGTGCAGGAAGGTCTCATATTTTTAAAGGGTGCCGGATTCAAGCTCGGCTGTGTTACCAATAAGGCGGCGCAGTTTACCGAGCCTTTGCTGAAAACTCTAGGCATACGAGATGACTTCGCCGTTGTTATCAGCGGCGATACACTGCCGCAGAAAAAACCACACCCCGAGCCGCTGCTGCATGCCGCACGGTTTTTTAAGGTGCGGCCGGAAGATTCGCTGATGGTCGGCGATTCGGTGAGCGACGTTACCGCCGCCCGCGCCGCCGGATTTCAGATTGTCTGCATGAGTTACGGCTATAATCACGGCGATGATATACGCCTGGCCAAGCCGGACGCGGTGATTGATTCGATGGCGCAGTTGGCTGATCTGCTCAGTGACGGCAACAAGAGACAAGCGACCGGATAACACAGGAAGCTCAGAATAATTTCTCATCACCGTCATTCCCGCTTTCGCGAGAACGACGACGTAAATAGAATATCCTTAGAGTGGATGTCACTCACTCTTAAATATACACAACGGTAACGGTCATGATTATAAAAATGGGTTTAACAACGCGCAGTAACCGATGGTGAGCCTTATCTGAGACTTACCGCAGCGCTGTTTTGCCCATTCTCCATGCGAGACGATCATGACACCCGAACAATTTCACACGCTGGCCGCGCACGGCCATAACCGCATTCCCCTGGTGCGCGAGGTCCCCGCCGACCTCGACACGCCGCTCAGCGCCTATCTGAAACTCGCCGACGGCCCGTGTTCTTATTTGTTTGAATCCGTGCAGGGCGGCGAAAAGTGGGGCCGCTATTCGATCATCGGTCTGCCCTGCCGCACCGTCGTGCGCGTAAGCGGCCGGGACATCAGCGTCGAGAAGGACGGCGCGCTGATAGAGAACGTGCATGCCGATGATCCCTTAACCTGGATAGAAGACTTCCAGGCACGCTATAAGGTGACGGATGTCGATGGCCTACCGCGCTTCACGGGTGGTCTCGTCGGTTATTTCGGCTACGACACGGTGCGTTATATCGAACCACGCCTCGCGCACTGCCCGCATAAAGATCCGGTGGCTACGCCGGACATCTTGCTCATGGTATCCGATGAGGTCGCGGTGTTTGACAATCTGCGCGGTAAACTTTACCTCGTCATTCATGTGAATCCGGCGATTCACGATGCCTGGAGCCTGGCTCAGCAGCGCCTCGATGACCTCGCAAAAAAACTGCGCCAGACTATGCCGGTACCGCCTGCATCGAAACGCGCGCGCAGTGTGAGCGAAGCGGATTTCATCTCCGGCTTTACGCAGGAGCAGTTCGAGACTGCGGTGAAGCGCGCCAAGGAGTACATTGTCGCGGGCGACATTATGCAGGTGGTACTATCGCAGCGTTTATCCGTGCCTTACCAGGCCGCAGCGCTGGATTTATACCGCGCCCTGCGCGGCCTGAATCCATCTCCTTATATGTTTTATTTGAACCTCGGCGATTTTCATATTGTCGGGTCGTCGCCGGAGATCCTCACGCGTCTGGAAGACGGCGTGGTTACGGTACGGCCGATTGCCGGCACGCGCCGACGCGGAGAGAATGAGGACGAAGATCGTGCACTCGAGGCCGAATTGTTGAGTGACCCGAAGGAGCTTGCCGAACACTTGATGCTGATCGATTTGGGCCGCAATGATGTCGGGCGTGTCGCTGTCACAGGCAGCGTACATTTGAGCGAGCGCATGATCGTGGAGCGGTATTCGCACGTAATGCACATCGTCTCCAATGTTACCGGACAATTAAAGACGGACATGAGCGCCATGGACGTGTTGCGCGCGACATTTCCGGCCGGTACGGTGAGTGGCGCGCCGAAGATCCGCGCCATGGAAATCATCGACGAACTGGAGCCGGTCAAGCGCGGTATCTATGCGGGTGCCGTGGGCTACCTCGGCTGGAACGGCAATATGGACACCGCGATTGCCATCCGCACCGCCGTAATTAAAGATGGCATGCTGCACATCCAGGCGGGCGCGGGTATCGTGGCCGACTCGGTGCCCCGTAGCGAATGGGAAGAGACCCTGAACAAGGCGCGCGCGATTTTCAAGGCCGTGGCGATAGCCGAATCGTCCGCGACGGAGGTTTAACGCAATGTTATTGATGATCGACAATTACGATTCGTTCACCTACAACCTCGTGCAATACCTCGGCGAGCTGGGCGCGGATGTGCGCGTGTATCGCAACGATCAGATCAGCATCGAAGAGATCGAGCAATTGGCACCGGAAAGAATCGTCATCTCTCCCGGCCCGTGCACGCCCAACGAAGCGGGTATATCGCTGGCCGCCTTGCAACATTTTGCCGGCAAGATTCCCATATTCGGCGTGTGCCTTGGCCACCAGAGCATCGGCCAGGCCTTCGGCGGCAAGGTGGTACATGCGCGTGCCATCATGCACGGCAAGACCTCAATGATCCATCACACCGGCAAGGGTGTGTTCACGGGTCTGCCTAACCCGTTCGAGGCCACGCGCTATCATTCGTTGGTGGTCGAAAAGGAATCTCTGCCTGCGTCATTGGAGATTACTGCGTGGACTGAAGATAGCAACGGTCAACTGGACGAGATCATGGGTGTGCGCCACAAAGAATTAAATGTGGAAGGCGTGCAATTCCATCCCGAGTCTATTCTGACCGAACACGGCCATGATCTACTCAGAAATTTCCTTAAAACCTAAATGGATATGCAATCCGCCATACGCGCCGTCACTGAACGGCGTGACCTGAATCCGGCAGAGATGGCCGCAGTCATGCGCACGATCATGAGCGGTGCGGCGACGCCCGCGCAGATCGGCGGCTTTCTCGTCGGCCTGCGTATGAAGGGCGAGAGCATCGATGAGATAACCGCTGCGGTGGAGGTGATGCGTGAACTGGCGACCCCGGTCGAGGTGCGCGGTGCGCATCTTGTCGATACCTGCGGCACCGGCGGTGATGGCGCACAGAGTTTCAATATCTCCACCGCCGCAGCCTTTGTCGCCGCCGCTGCGGGGGCAAAGGTAGCCAAGCATGGTAATCGCTCGGTCTCCAGTAAATCGGGTAGCGCCGATGTGTTGGAGGCAGCGGGCATCAACCTGAATTTAACGCCCTCCCAGGTCGCGGAATGTGTGGAAACCATCGGTGTCGGATTTTTATTTGCGCCCAATCATCACGGCGCGATGAAACACGCGATCGGGCCGCGCCGCGAAATGGGCGTGCGCACGCTGTTTAATGTACTGGGGCCGCTCACGAATCCTGCGGGCGCGCCGCATCAGGTTTTGGGTGTGTTCAGTGCCGCGTGGCTGGTACCGCTTGCCGAAGTACTGTTGCGGCTGGGCAGCCACCATGTGCTGGTGGTGCATGCGCAAGACGGCATGGACGAAATCAGCATCGGTGCGCCGACCGACATTGCCGAGCTGAAGGACGGCAGTATTACGCGCTACACGGTTACGCCTGAAGAGTTCGGCATGAAACGTAGCGATATTAGCGAACTTCACGTTGATGGCCCACAGCAGAGCCTGACCCTATTGCGCGGTGCGCTGGGCAATCAGGCCGGTGCAGCCCGCGACATTGTTGCACTCAACGCGGGCGCGGCGATTTATGCGGCGGGCTTAACAGAAACGCTGAAAGAGGGCGTGCAGAAGGCTCTGCGAGCGATTGAAAATGGCGCGGCTCAGGAAAAATTTATTGCATTGATCGAATTCACACAAAAGCTCGCCCGCAATAATCCAGGCTAAATGCGCGAACCACCTGACATTCTCAAAAAAATTCTCACGCGCAAGGTCGAAGAGGTGCGCGAGCGCAGCGCCCGGATTTCCCTGCGCGAGCTTGGCAAACGCATCGACTCGGCACCGTCCACACGCGATTTTATTGCCGCCATCGAGACGCGCGTGAATGCGCATCAAACGGCAGTAATCGCCGAGATTAAAAAGGCCTCACCGAGCCAGGGCGTTTTGCGCACGGACTTTCATCCGGCCGCGATTGCGGCCTCCTACGAGCGTCATGGCGCAAGCTGTCTTTCCGTGTTGACCGACCGGGATTTTTTCCAGGGCGACGACCGTTATTTGCAACAGGCGCGCGAAGCTTGCAGCCTGCCGGTATTGCGCAAGGACTTTATTATTGATGACTATCAGGTCTACGAAGCGCGCTTACTCGGCGCGGATTGCATTTTGCTGATCGTCGCCGCGCTCGGCGATGCGCAGATGCAGGAGCTTTGCGCACTGGCCCTGCAACTTGGCATGGACGTGCTGGTGGAGGTGCATGATGCCGAAGAGCTGGAGCGCGCACTCGCGTTAAACACGCCGCTATTAGGGATTAATAATCGTGATTTGCGCAGTTTTGAAACGCGCCTGGAGACCACGCTCGACTTGCTCGCGGTCATACCGGACAATCGCATTGTCGTCACAGAAAGCGGTATTCATAGCGTAGCGGACGTGGCGCGAATGCAGGCCGGGGGCGTACACGCCTTTCTGATCGGCGAGGTGTTTATGCGCGCCACCAATCCCGGCGCGGAACTGGCGAGGTTATTCGGAAGGCATTAGATCAGGCTAAAAACCGGATCTGTAGCGGGCGCAGTAAATTCGGGGGTATTCTCCAATACCACGATGGCCTTTCCCTTGACCTGAATCAGGTTCTGCTCTTGCAGTTCTTTCAGCACGCGGCCCACCATCTCGCGCGAGCAACCCGCTATGCAGCCCAGTTCCTGATGCGTAATACGGATCTGTCTGCCGTTTTCACGGGCGACGGCACCCGAGGTCGTGCTCAAGTCTTGCAGCGCATTCAACACCCGTCCGCTGACATCCAGAAATGCCAAATCACTGACCTTACGGCCTGCGGTGCGCAGCCGCAACGCCATTTGCGCGCCTAATACGAATAAGATATCCGCATATTCCGCAGACAGTTCGGCCAGCGCCAATTGGCGTAGAAGCTGATAGCTGATCTCGGCCAATTCGCAGTTATAGCGCGCACGCACCCACACACCTCGCGTATTTTTGGCAAGGAATAATCCGGCCTCGCCGATAAAGTCGCCGCTGGTCAGATGGGCAAGCACGATCTCGCGTCCCTCCGCGTTTTCGATACTCACCGACACCGTGCCTTCCACAAGATAATAGAGTAAGTTCGCGGGCGTGCCGGGCTTCATGATCGTGCTCTTGGCCGCGTAGCGTTTGCGCTCACAATAACTTAAGAGGCGCGCAAGAGAGTCTGGATTGATCGAGGGTGTCATGCAATTTTTATGATTAGAGGGATTTATAAAGCGTGTTCAGTATGCCACAGCCCAAGCAGACTATGGAACGGTTTTAGTAGATGTCGTTGTGTGATAGCCTTTGCCGACTTTATAGCCTTGGATCAAGCCAATGAAAGCACGGATTAAATGGGTGCAAGATGCCACGTTTGTCGGCGAAAGTGGAAGCGGACATGCACTCGTGATGGACGGCCCGCCCGAGAGCGGTGGACGTAACCTCGGCGTGCGGCCCATGGAAATGCTGCTGATCGGCATGGGCGGCTGCACGGCCTTTGATGTGGTAGACATCCTTAAAAAGGCCCGGCAGGACATCCGCGATTGCGTGGTCGAATTGCAGGCTGAGCGCGCCGCTGAGGTACCCAAGATATTTACCAAAATCCATGTGCACTTCATCGTCACCGGCAAGGCCCTGAAAGAAACCCACGTCAAGCGCGCCGTGGAATTGTCGGCGGAAAAATATTGCTCTGCCTCGATCATGCTCGGCAAGATGGCGGAGATTACGCATGACTTCGAGATTGTCGAGCTTGCTTAGCCCGCTTGCTTTAACACCTAACACCTTAAACCTGAGGAACCTCTGATTTATCCAGAGGTTTCTTAACCATGGTTTCGGCTTTCTTTGCGTCTTCGCGTCTTTGCGTTAGGCTGTAGTTTTTCAAGGCACCTATGACCAAACCCAAACCCACGGGCGGGATGCGCCACATCGCCCTCACTGTGCAAAACATCGAGGCCTGCGAACGTTTTTATGTTGACCTTTTAGGGATGCGCGTCGAGTGGCGACCCGATGCCGATAATATTTATCTCACCTCGGGCAACGACAATCTCGCTCTCCACCGTGCACCGGCAGGCTTCGATCCGGGCACTCATCAACACCTCGACCATATCGGTTTTATTATCGATGAACTGGACGAAGTCGATGTCTGGCACGCGTTCCTGTGCGACGCTGGCGTAGCCATCAAGACCGCTCCGCAAACGCACCGCGACAAGGCGCGCAGCTTCTACTGCGAGGACCCCGATGGCAATACCGTACAGCTCATATTTCATCCACTTTTAGCCGCAAAATAGTGGATAATTACGCCCCCGGATAAAATCCCGGATTTGCTGTCTCATGTACTCATTACGCCCACGGGCACGCTCATCGTTTTAGGGAGGTTGTCGCATGCTAAAGCCATTGAAGAAACTCAAGCTGGAGGGCTTTAACAACCTGACCAAGACGCTGAGCTTTAATATCTACGATATTTGCTATGCCATGACCGCAAAGCAGCGCGGCGAGTATATCGAATATATCGACGATGCCTATAATGCCGAGCGGCTGACGCATATCCTCACCGAGGTCTCGCACATCATCGGCGCGAATATCCTCAACGTCGCGCATCAGGATTACGATCCACTGGGTGCGAGCGTGACGATCTTGATCTCCGAGGAACCCGTTACCTCGGACAAACTCTACAATAATACGGAAACGCCGGGCCCGCTGGAGGCACCCGAGCACCTGCTACATGCGGTACTGGCCCCGGCCGCCGTGGTTGCACACCTCGACAAGAGCCATATTACCGTGCACACCTACCCGGAGAGCCACCCGGAAAACGGTATCAGCACGTTTCGTGCAGACATTGATGTGTCCACCTGCGGGCGCATTTCACCGCTGCGCGCCCTGAATTATCTGGTGCACAGCTTCGAATCCGACATCGTCATTATGGATTATCGTGTGCGTGGCTTTACGCGCGACGTGAGCGGCAAGAAATATTTTATCGACCACAAGATCAACTCGATTCAGAACTTCATCGACAAGGAAACGCGCGACCGTTATCAGATGATCGATGTCAACGTCTACCAGGAAAACATCTTCCACACCAAGATGCTGCTCAAGGAATTCGACCTCGACAATTACTTATTCGGCACGGCAAAAAAGGAATTGGAAACGGGCGATAAAAAGAAGATCAAGCAGAGCTTAAAGCGTGAGATGGGTGATATATTTCATGGGCGCAATATTCCGAAGGTGTCCAAACCTTCCAATAAAATGGGCTGAGAGAATTGTAGGTCGGATCAAGCGCAGCGGATCCGACAAACCTCTCGTATCGTCTATATCCAAAACGCCGTGCGCGTCATCACCTGAGATACCAAGCCCATCAGCTTTTTGACCGGGCCTGGCAACGGTGCCGCGCCGGCCTTGATAGCAGCACTCGCGTGGCCCGCTTCGTCGCTACGCATCTGCTCAAGCATCGCCCGGCTTGGCGCATCCCCACCGGGCAACTGCGCCAAATGCCCGTCCAGATGGCGCACCACCTGCGCCTCGGTCTCCGCAACAAATCCCAGGCTCCATTTGTCGCCCGCCTTGCCGACCAGGGCGCCGATGACAAACGAACCCGCATACCACAACGGATTCAGCAAGCTGGTATGGCCGCCCAGTTCCTCAATGCGTGACTCGCACCATGCCAGATGGTCATTTTCATCATTAGCCGCGCGATCCATATGGGCGCGCACGGC
>JAYSPZ010000027.1:0-2697 GCA_043721815.1 Gammaproteobacteria bacterium
TCTGCCATCGAATCGGCCCGCAGGCGATCATAGCGATGGGTGTATTCCAGGACTGCGGCATCGCCGTGCGCACGCACCTGTGTGAGAATGTCGCGCACGGTTAGAGCAACAGCCTCGTCCGCAGTCTCTTCCCAGGCGAGTCGCTGCTCCAGTTGCGCCCAAAAATTCGCAGCGCTGGTATCAAGGCGAGCAATCTCGATCATGGTCAGGATTTTTTTGATTCCTGAATTTGCACGGCCTCGGTCATCAGTTTCACGAAGGCCTTAACCCGGGCGTGCTTCATCTTCATCGCGGCCTTGTTGACGATCAGGCGTGCGCTGATGTCGGCGATGTGCGCCAAGGTTTCGAGGCCGTTGGCCCTGAGCGTCTTGCCGGTGTCGACTAAATCAACGATGCAATCCGCAAGCCCCACGATGGGCGCGAGCTCCATGGAACCGTAGAGTTTGATGACCTCCACCTGCATGCCCTGTGCGGCAAAGTAACGGCGGGTGGCCGCGACATATTTGGTGGCGACACGCAGGCGTGTCTGCCCGACGAGGGCATTGGGTCGACCTGCGACCATGAGGCGGCAGCAGGCAATGCGCAAATCCAGAGGTTCGTATAAGCCATCGCTGCCGTATTCCATCAGCACATCCTTGCCGGCCACCCCGATGTCGGCGGCACCGTATTCGACATAGGTCGGCACGTCCGAGGCACGGATAATCACGAGCTTGATGTCCGCGTGATTGGTGTCGAGAATCAGTTTGCGGCTGGTGCCGGGGTCGTCCGTCGGCGTTATGCCCGCGTGCGCAAGCAGGGGCAACGTCTCTTCGAAGATACGTCCCTTGGAAAGTGCGATGGTCAGGTTGTTAGTCACAATGGCGGTGCTTCGTCATGCAAGTTTAAATTTAACGTTTAACCGGGCACGCGTTGAATGCGCGCGCCGAGCTGGGTGAGTTTTTCCTCAATACACTCATAGCCACGATCAATATGATAAATGCGATCGACCGTGGTGTCGCCCTCGGCGACGAGGCCGGCCAGGACGAGGCTGGCCGAGGCACGCAGATCGGTGGCCATTACCTGTGCGCTGGTCAATTTCTCTACGCCCGTGCTGATGGCGGTATTGCCTTGCAGTTTAATATTCGCGCCCATACGGCGCAGTTCGTGTACATGCATGAAGCGATTTTCAAATACGGTCTCGGAGATCGTGCCTACGCCCTCGGCGACAATATTCAGCGCGGTGAATTGCGCCTGCATATCGGTAGGAAAGGCGGGATAGGGCGCAGTGTGCACATCGACCGCGATAGGCCGCCGGCCTTTCATGTCCAGTGTTATCCAATCCTCGCCGGTTTGAATCTCGGCACCAGCCTCGCGCAGCTTCATGAGCACGGCCTCCAAAAGCTGGGGGCGGGTATCCTTGAGTTTGACGCGTCCGCCGGTGATGGCCGCGCCTACGAGATAGGTCCCCGTTTCGATGCGATCAGGCAGTACGTTGTAGCGCGTCCCCGATAGGCGGTCAACACCCTCGATGGTAATGATGTCGGTGCCGGCACCGGTGATTTTTGCCCCCATGCTGATCAGGCAATTCGCAAGATCGAGCACCTCCGGTTCGCGCGCGGCATTTTCGATAATGGTAATTCCATCGGCCAGTGTGGCGGCCATCATCAGATTCTCGGTGCCGGTCACGGTGATTAAATCCATCACCAGATGCGCGCCCTTGAGGCGGCCCGCAGTGGCGCGGATATAGCCGTTCTCCACCTTGATATCGGCACCCATCGCCTGTAGACCGTTGATGTGCAAATTAATGGGCCGCGAGCCAATGGCGCAACCACCGGGCAGCGAGACATTCGCCTTGCCGAAACGCGTCAATAGCGGGCCGAGCACGAGGATGGAGGCGCGCATGGTCTTGACAAGCTCATAGGGCGCGTGAAATTCGCGGATGGTCGTCGCATCGACCTCGATGTTGAGGCGCTCGTCCACCATGAGGTGTACGCCCATGCGTCCAAGCAGCTCCATGGTCGTGGTGATGTCGTGCAGGTGCGGGACATTGCATACTGTCACCGGCTCATCCGCAAGCAGCGTGGATGCCAGTATCGGCAATGCGGCATTCTTCGCCCCGGAGATGCGGATCTCGCCATTCAGCGATGTGCCGCCACGGATGATTAGTTTATCCATAAAAATAGCACCAGGCGGAAAGTGACAAATAACAAGTTAATTTATTCACGCTGTAGTCTTTCTTTTCTTGAAAATTACGACGGCGGCTAACCTTGCTGTGAGGTCAACCACTCCGCGTTGGTCAGGGTGCGCATGGACAGGGCGTGGATGGCCGACTGCATATTATCGCCCAGCGTGGCATACACCATGCGATGACGCGCAAGCGTGTTTTTGCCCGCGAACTCATCGCTGATTACGACCGCCTCGAAATGGTTGCCATCGCCATTAACCGTGGCCTGACACCCGGACAGGCCGGTCTCAATCATGCGTTTAATTGTATCGGGTTCCATAATCAACTCTCTTTTGGCTGTGTACGTTTCCTGCGGCATACGGATGTGCCGCCATTTTTAACGGCGCAGTTTGTAACCCTTGTGCAGTATTAACATGCACAGTGTGGCCAGCAGCAGCAGAAACCCTGCCGTAATCAGCAGGCTGATGCCGGGTGCGATGTCGGACACGCCGAAGAAGCCGTAACGAAAGCCGTCAATCATATAGAAAAATGGG
>JAYSPZ010000028.1:0-7049 GCA_043721815.1 Gammaproteobacteria bacterium
ACGCTGCCGATAGACGGACGCTCCGTCACGGATATGACAAGTACGTCACCATCCCGGTCTAGCTGCACATCTTTGAAGAATCCCGCCTTGAAGAGTGCGCGTATGGTCTCGGCTGAGCGTGCGTCGTCGAGGGTGTCACCGACCTTGATAGGCAAATAACTGAACACGGTGCCCGCCGAAATACGCTGCAGGCCCTCCACGCGTATATCGTTTATCACGAAGGGTTCTATTCCCCAACTCTGCGCCGAAAATAATGCGCCAATTAGCAGCGCCAATATGACTTTTCTCATTCAGTTTTAATCCAATTGATTATTACGATTGCGCACCAAATAAGCGAATAAGGTCATTGTAAACGGCTAACACCGTCAGGCCCAGCAACAAGGCTATGCCCAACTTTTGCCCCACAAACTGGAGCTTCTGAGATACCGGACTACCCTTCACGGCCTCTATAAGATAATACATAAGGTGTCCGCCATCCAGTAGCGGTATGGGTAAAAGGTTCAAAATGCCCAGGCTGATGCTGACAATGGCCAGAAAAGTAAGGAATGAGGTAAATCCATCGCTGGCGGAATAGCCGGCGTATTGGGCGATACTGAGCGGGCCGCTGAGATTGTCCAGCGAGGCCTTGCCCATCACCATTTTACCGAGCATGCGCAAGGTCAATGTGGACACAACCCAGCACTTTGCCAATGCCGCACCCACGGCCTCAATAGGCCCGTAGCGCACCACCGTGCGTAAGGCCGCCGGGATCTGTGTGGGCATGGCGGGGGCGGCCCCGATGCGGCCTATGGTCCCGTCCTCCGTGGTAATAGCGGCCGGAATGACCTCCAGACTAAGCCTCTTGCCCGCACGCGCAAGCTCCAGACGGACTATTTGTGTCGGGCGACTGCGCACATAGGTGGCAAAATCATTCCAGTCGCTAACCGTGCGGCCATCGGCGGAAATTATTTTATCCCCAGCCATCATGCCGGCCGTGGCGGCAGCGCCCTTGGACTCCAGTTCGCCGACCACCGCAGGCAGCGGCGGGCGCAGGGGGCGAATGCCTAGATTATTCAACATATTGCCGCGCTCCAGCCCGTAACTGTCGGCAAGGTTTAGGGTGAGGTTGCGCACCTTGGCATCCGCATCGCGCACGCTCAACTGCGCCGCCTCCTGGTCGAGTACCTTGCCGATGAGGCTGAACATGGCAATTTCCCACGTCGGTGTCGGCTTCTGGTCGATGGCAATAATCTCGTCACCGGCCTTTAGTCCTGCCTGATAGGCGAGTGAACCGCTGACGACCTCGCCTACCAGCGGTTTAATACCTTGTACGCCGATGATGAAGATGAGCGAATAGGCAAAGAGTGCGAATATAAAGTTGAACAGAGGCCCGGCGAAGACAATGGCAAAACGCTTGGACACACTTTGCCGATTGAAGGCACGCGGTAATTCCTGCGGCACCACTTCTCCTTCGTTCTCGTCGAGCATCTTGACGTAACCGCCCAAGGGCAGTGCCGCGAGCACGTATTCGGTATTATCCGGTCCGGCGCGGCGTATCCAGAGCGGCTTGCCGAAACCCACGGAGAAACGCAGCACCTTGACACCGAGCTTGCGCGCCACCCAAAAATGGCCAAACTCGTGAACGGTCACGAGGATGCCCAAGGTAACCACAAATGAAAGAATGGAAATCAACACGGTATACATGCAATTCTCCGGGTACTGCGCATATTAGCTCCGCTTTCCACCGGAGTAAGCCAAGGGCACTTGCATCATGATCCGATCATTTATCGGGTCCAGCATTGCGCGTGCCGCCGTGCGGGTAGCGTGGTCATCTTCCAGAATGATCTCCAGGGACGTGGCGGCACGCGCCGGGAGTGTCGTCAGGCAAGCCTCGATCACGCGTGCGATCCCGGTAAATGCCAGATGTCCTTCCAGAAAGCCGCGCACCGCAATCTCATTGGCGGCATTTAAAATAGTGGTCGCCGTGCCGCCGTGCCGCCACGCCTCAAGCGCCAAACCCAGACAGGGAAAACGCACCCTATCCACAGGCTCAAAATCCAGGTGCGCGATCTTGAACAGATCCAGGCGCGGCGCACCGGAGGCCATGCGCTCGGGCCAGGCCAAGGCGTGCGCAATGGGTACGCGCATATCGGGGCTGGCCAACTGTGCCAGCACCGAGCCGTCTTCGTACTCGGCCATCGAGTGAATCACGCTTTGCGGGTGCAGTACGACCTGGATGTGCTCGGGCACGGTATTGAACAACCAGCACGCCTCGATAATCTCCAAACCTTTGTTCATCATGGTCGCCGAGTCGACCGATATTTTACGCCCCATCACCCAGTTTGGGTGGGCGCAGGCCTGCTCCGGCGTTACCCGAACGAGCTGCTCCAGCGGCGTGGTGCGAAACGGCCCGCCCGAGGCAGTCAGCAGTATGCGGCGCACCCCGACCTTATCCAGACCGGCGGCAAAATCCCTGGGTAGACACTGGAAGATGGCATTGTGTTCACTGTCGATCGGAATGAGCTCGGCATTATGGCTATGCGCTATGTCCATGAACAGCTTGCCGGACATCACCAGCGCCTCCTTGTTGGCGAGCAGGATGCGCTTGCCCGCGCGCGCGGCCGCCAAGGTGGGCAGTAGCCCCGCAGCGCCGACGATGGCCGCCACTACGGTATGCACCTCCGGCAAGGCGGCGATGGTTTCCAGGCCCGCCACGCCCGCCAGCACCTTAACGTCCGCACCAACCGTGCATAGACGCACGGCGAGCTGTTCCGCCGCGTCGGCATCGGCCATCACCGCGTAGGTCGGCCGGTGGGTAATGCACTGCTGGAACAACCGTTCGGTATCGGTGTTGGCGCTTAGCGCGACTACTCGGTACCGCGCCGGGTGGCGTGCCAGTACATCGAGGGTGCTTACCCCGATGGAACCGGTGGCACCCAGGATTGCAATACCTATCATTTCAGCATCCCGCTCAGTAACAAGCTCAAGACGAACACCGGTGCCGCTGCGGTCAAACTGTCGATACGATCGAGCAGGCCACCGTGCCCGGGCAGCAAACTACCGCTATCCTTGACCCCCGCCTGGCGCTTGAACATGCTCTCAAGTAAATCGCCCAGGATGGAAAACCATAAGGTGGTCAGGCACAACAGCATAAACATCAGCACACTGGCCCCTGCAAACACCAGCATACCGCTGACCAAGGCATAGAGCATAACCGCCAGGGTCGCCCCCCACAGCCCTTCCCAGGTCTTACCGGGGCTTACCTGCGGAGCCAGCCGCAGCGAACCCCAGCGCCGTCCGGCAAGATAGGCCGCCGTATCGGCCAGCCAGATCATGACGAGCAGGAATAATACAAAATACGGACCTCGGTCATCGCCCTCGCGCAAGGCCATCAAGGCAATCCACGGCGGCACCAGTACCAACAGGCCGACCAGCGAGCCGATCAGACTATTGGCCCACAAGGAATGACCTGCGGGAAAGCGCACCACCCAAACCAGACCGACCAGCCACCACAGGCAGGCCGCCGTAAGTACTGCTATGACCGGAAGATACGCCGCCACAGCCCATACGCAGGATAGCACCAGCAAGGTATATAAAGAGCGTTGCAGCGGAATACTCAAGCCTATCAATCCCGCCCATTCCCAGGCACCGATCGCTACCAGCAGGCCGAGTGCGAAGCCGAAATAAAAACTGGGCAGGCCCAGGGTGGCCCACACCGCAAGCAGAATGAAGATCAGGCCGGTGGTCAGCCGTGGCTTAAACACCCTTGGCCTGTTCCGTTAATTGCCCTAGTTGATCGATTTGCTCGCCGGTAAAACCAAAACGGCGCTGGCGCTTGGCAAATGAATCCAGGGCTAGATCCAGGCCGTGGATATCAAAGTCGGGCCACAGTACCTCGGTAAAGTACAACTCTGTGTAGGCTAATTGCCAGAGCAGGAAATTGCTGATCCTCTGCTCGCCGCCGGTGCGGATAAACAGATCGGGTTCGGGCAGGTCACGCAGTGAAAGATGCGCTGAGAGTGTGTCCGCATCGACCTCTGCGGCCTGTAAGGTACCGGCCTCGACCCGCTCGGCGAGTTGGCGAGCGGCCTGGACAATATCCCAGCGACCCCCGTAATTTGCGGCTACGACCAGTTCCAGGCCGGTATTGTCTGCGGTCAGACGTTCCGCCTCGATCATTTGCTTCTGCAATTTGGGATTGAAGGCGGTGCGCGTGCCGATAATGCGTAGGCGCACCTTATTCCGATGCAGATCCTCGACCTCGTTTTGCAGTGCCGACATGAACAAGTCCATCAATAGCCCCACCTCGCCTTGCGGGCGGCGCCAGTTTTCGCTGCTGAAGGCGAACAAGGTCAACGCTGTAATACCTTTTTCGCCGCAGGCCTGAATGATGTGGCGGGAGGCCTCCATACCGGCCCGGTGTCCGGCGATGCGCGGCAAATTGCGCTGCTTGGCCCAGCGACCGTTGCCATCCATGACAATGGCGATGTGGCGCGGAAGGCAAGTTACCCGTGACAAGTGACAAGCACCCGGATAAAAACTTTATCGGCCCCCTGTTTTTCTGATAACTCGTCACTTGTTATTGGCAACTTGTTGCTCATATTTCCAGTAATTCCCGCTCTTTTTCCCCCAGCAGCTTGTCAATCTCGCCAATATATTTATCCGTCAATTTCTGAATATCGTCCTGTGTGCGACGGTCGTCATCTTCGGAGATTTTCTTGTCCTTGAGCAGGCCTTTGAGTTCGTTGTTGGCATCGCGGCGGATATTGCGCACGGCCACGCGCCCGCCTTCGGCCTCACTACGCACCACCTTTATCATGTCGCGTCGGCGCTCTTCGGTCAGCGGCGGCAGAGGCACCCGGATTACCGTCCCGGAGGTGACGGGGTTCAGGCCCAGGTCTGAGGTGAGAATGGCCTTTTCGATGACCGGCACCAGGGCTTTTTCCCACGGTGTCACGGTCAACATACGCGCGTCCGCCACGGCGATTGTACCCACCTGACTGAGCGGTACTTCATTGCCATAGTAAGGCACCGTGATGTGCTCCAACAGGCTGGTGTGCGCCCGCCCGGTGCGCAGTTTGGTCAACTCATGCCTTAACGCATCCAGGCTCTTCTGCATGCGTTGCGTGGCATTTATTTTTATATCACCAACCATGATCGCACTCCATGTTTTAACAACTACTCAACACAAAGACACTAAAAATACCTGTTCATGTAAGGATAAATTTGCATCCCTTCGACTTCACTCAGGGCAGGCTTGGCATCTTTGCATCGGGTTTTGACTTAACTCGTTACCAGTGTGCCCTCTTCCTCGCCCAGCACAATGCGCATCAAGGCACCCGGCTTATTCATATTAAAGATGCGCAGCGGCATATTATGATCGCGACACAGCACGATGGCCGCCGTATCCATCACCATGAGTTTTTGATCCAACACCTCATCGTAGGTGAGATTCGGATAGTAGCAAGCGTCCGCGTGCTTTACCGGATCTGCCGAATAGATACCGTCCACCTTGGTGGCCTTGAGTACGAGCTGCGCACCCAGCTCAATACCACGCAGACTGGCGGCCGAGTCTGTGGTAAAAAACGGATTGCCCGTACCGGCGGCCAGGATTACCACGCGCCCCTTTTCCAGATGCCGAATCGCGCGGCGGCGTATGTAATCCTCGCAGATCTGGTTAATCTTGAGGGCGGACATCACGCGTACAAACAGGCCTAAACGCTCCAGGGAATCTTGCATCGCCAAGGCATTCATGACCGTCGCCAGCATGCCCATTTGATCCGCCGTGACCCTGTCGATACCGGCCGATGCCAGACCCACACCACGGAAGATATTACCGCCACCGATAACCAACGCGACCTGCACCCCGATATTGACCAGCTCAGAAATCTCCGCAGCCACGCGGTGGATGACAGTGGGATCAATGCCGTAATCGGATTGGCCCATCAGCGCCTCACCGCTCAGTTTGAGCAGGATGCGGTTATACAGGGGATCCTTATTGGATGTGCTGGCCGCAGTCAACATGTATCTAACTTCCTCTCACTTGCGCCATCACCTCATCGGCGAAATTTTCCGATTTCTTCTCAATCCCCTCGCCCACCTCAAAACGCTGAAAGCGAAGCACCTGGGCACCGGACTCTTTGAGCCGCTGCTCCACGCTGATATCGGGATTTTTCACGAACGGTTGTCCCAACAGGGTGACCTCCGCAAGAAATTTTTTAATCCGTCCTTCCACCATTTTTTCAATAATGGCCGCAGGCTTGCCGCTCTCTGCCGCCTGCGCCGCGAAGATTTCCCTCTCCTTGGCGATTAGCTCGGGTGCAACATCGGCGCTGGAGACACTCACCGGCCGACTCGCCGCCACGTGCATGGCAATGTCTTTGGCCAAGGCCATATCGCCACCCCGCAACTCCACCAGCACGCCGATACGGCCACTGTGTAAATAACTGCCGACCACGTCGCCCTCGTAGCGAACAAAGCGTCGTACGTTAATATTCTCGCCGAGCTTCATCACCAAGGCCTGACGCGCACTGTTGATGCCGTCGGCACCCTTTTTGAGCGGCAACGCCAACAAGGCCTCCGCATCTTCGGGCCGGTCGCCCAATACACGTTGCACCACCGCAGCGGCAAAGTCCTTGAAGTCGTCCGACTTGGAGACGAAGTCGGTTTCGCAATTAATCTCCACCATGGCAGCCTGCTTACCGTTCGTGCCTGACTCGATAAGGATCACGCCTTCAGCGGCGATGCGCCCAGCCTTCTTGTCCGCCTTGGCCAGACCCGATTTGCGCATTGCTTCTATGGCCGCCTCGATGTCACCGTGGGTTTCGACCAGGGCCTTTTTGCATTCCATCATGCCCGACCCAGTGCGCTCGCGCAGCTCCTTTACCAGCGCCGCTGTAATTTCCATAAGCTCTGCCTCACTTAAATATATTATGCCGCCTGCGTGACCGCTTTAGGATCACGGCTGCACGATGCTGCGAAGTCCCGGCTTGCCGTCGGCAAACCGGGCACTGATTACTCTGCGGTACCGGACTCGACTATCGGCTCCGGCGCAGTCTCCACTTTGGGGG
>JAYSPZ010000029.1:0-4791 GCA_043721815.1 Gammaproteobacteria bacterium
CCGCGCGTCGTCGATATGCCCCGTATACTGTGGTGGATAATCCTGCACGGCATCATCCTCAGGATTCGACCCGCGCGTTCCGCGCGCAGCTATCAAAAAGTATGGACTGAGCAGGGTTCGCCACTGCTGGCAATATCGAAACGTCAGGCCGAGGCCCTGCAAGGCGTATTAAACGCAAAGTTCAGCGGTCCGCTGGTGGTCGCTCTCGGCATGCGTTATGGAAACCCCTCCATACCGGCAGCCTTGCAACAATTACAGGCAGCCAATGTGCGTCGGCTGCTGGTCTTGCCCCTCTACCCGCAATATTCAGCCTCGACCACGGCATCGACCTTCGATGCGGTGGCCAATGTCTTGAAAACCTGGCGTTGGTTGCCCGAATTACGCATGGTCAACCATTATCACGATGAGCCGACCTACATCGATAGCATGGCGCAATCTATCCGTGAGGCCTGGGAGACTCGAAGTGAGCCCGAGCGTTTGCTGTTTTCGTTTCATGGCCTGCCCAAACGCTTTTTATTACTGGGCGATCCCTATTATTGTGAATGCCACAAGACGGCGCGTCTGATCGCAGAGCGTCTGAAGCTGGCGGATGATCGCTGGCAGCTCACCTTTCAATCGCGTTTCGGCCGCGAGGAATGGCTACAGCCTTACACCGATCATACCTTGCGTAGTTTGGCAGAGGCCGGGATTAAAAGTGTCGATGTCGTGTGCCCGGGATTCTCAGCGGACTGCCTGGAAACCCTGGAGGAGATCGCCATGGAGAATCGTGATATTTTTCTAAAGGCCGGTGGGCAGAACTATCACTATATCCCGGCGCTGAATGACCGGCCCGAGCATATTCACATGCTCGCCGACTTGATAGAACAGCATATCAAGACATGGCCCGAAATCGATGCGACCGGGAATGAAAGCGCACTCGCTCTGGAGCTTGAGGCACGGCAGCATCGTGCACAGGCGCGTGGTGCGCCGCGTTAGTGACTCATGAATTTTTCGACGCACCACGCACTGAGTTCACCGCTGTTAATCTTTTCGTGGGCTGCAATTGCACAGGACACTACCCGCTGAAAATGAATTTTGCATCGCCCATTAAGCCAGGCAAAATTTGGGCGCATAGATAAATCTGAATTTTAATTGTACTATTGACTTTTGTGTTTATAATGATGCCACCGAAAAGCCCAGGGGAGTAAATTATGCCTAAGAAAAAAACAGTATCGAAACCGAAAGCAAAGACCGTAGCCATGAAAAAAGCCGTGGTAAAAAAGAGTCCCACCAAGAAGGTAACGGCACGCAAGAGTCCAATGAAGTCCAAGGCCGGTAAATCCAATGCGAGCGGCCTGGCTGCAAAGAAACTGGCGGCGAAGCAGAGAGCTGAAAATGCAAGGGCCAGGGCCACTGCAAAAAGAGAACGGATGGCCAAGGCAAAAGCCTCGGCACAGCAACGAAGAATAGCGCAGGCTGAGAAGAATGCCGCTGCTGCCAAGGCCGCTGCAAAGCAAAAGGCCCGTCAAGCCTTCGATGCCAAGTGGGAGCGCGACTACGCTGCTGCAAAGAAGCGGGCTGCTATCAAGCGCAGGCAGGCAGCAAAGAAGCGCGCAAAAATGAAGCGCACCTCTACAGCCATGACAATGGGTTCTGGCACATAGCGCTACAGAAAGAAGTCAGTAAACGCCCTGCGCTGAAGAGCCGGGGCGGGTGTCATTGACATGAATGAGTGCGGTGGTTTGCCACAGACGCGGCCACCGCACCTGGGGAAGCTCTGAATAGATCAGGGCTTCCTTAGTCATTGAAACAGCCCGATAACAGGGTATTAAACAAGTCCTTCAAACAGTTGTACATCCACCCAACTTCCCGGTTCGACATCCCCGCTGCTTACCGGCAGAACGATAAAGCAATCGGCCCGGCTCATCGAACTCAAAATTCCGGAGCCTTGTTCGCCCGTGCTGCGCACCGTGAGTTGTCCGCTAACATCTGTCTCCAATAAGCCACGCTGAAACTCCATGCGGCCCGGTGCCTTCTTAAGTCTGGACACACAAGGAACTTTAATCAGATAATTCGACGTTGCGCCCTGGCCCATCAGCCGCCGCAACGCCGGTTGCACGAACTGATAAAATGTTGTCATGGCAGATACCGGATTCCCGGGCAGACCAAAGAACAAACTATTTTTAATCTTGCCGAAGGCCAACGGGCGACCAGGCTTCATGGCAATCTTCCAGAAGTTCACCTGACCCAGGGTTTCCAGCGTTTCCTTGACGAAATCCGCCTCGCCGACCGAGACACCACCGGAGCTAATGATGGCATCGGCGATGCTCGCGGCCTGGGCAAAGGCATGTGCAATATCGTCGCGGCGGTCTCGTACAATCCCCAGATCAATAGGCGTTACGCCCAAGCGGCTCAACATGCCTGCGATGGTATAGCGGTTGCTGTCGTAAATTTTCCCCGCGCTTAAGGGTTCGTCCAGTGAGCAAAGCTCATCACCGGTGGTAAAAAACGCGACACGTAAACGCCGCTTCAGCACGACCTTGGCAATGCCCAATGAGGCCAGCACGCCCAGCTCGGCAGGCCGTAAATGTTTTCCGGCACTCATGACAAGTTGGCCGATAGCGAGGTCTTCTCCGGCTTGGCGCACATGCTGGCCAGGTTTATTATTGCCTTGAATTTGAATCACCTCACCGTGACGTTCGGCATGCTCCTGCATGATGACGGTGTCGGTACCTGAAGGCAGCAACGCACCCGTCATAATGCGCACACATGCGCCAGACTCTACCGGCTCAGTAACAGGCTTGCCCGCCCAGGCCGTGCCCAGCACCCGCAATTCGCGCTTACCGGAGAGCGGTATATCACTGCCGCGCAGGGCATAACCATCCATGGCCGAGTTGGCGTAAGCAGGGACATTCAGCGGCGAGATGACATCCTCGCCCAAAACGCGCCCAAGGGCCTCGTTTAAATTAACTATCTCGGTATCGGTAAGCGGATGAATCTCCGTGTCGATACGCCGCAATGCCTCCTCGACGCTCAGTGCGTTGGGATCATAATCACTCGTGCAATCCGGTGTAGTCTTCATTGTGGGCGATTCAAGCCTTCCGTACACATGCGGGTGGTGAGTCTTCCGGCTAACGAAATGACCAATATTTATGGCCCAGATAACTGGTGAACACCGGGACGACAACACCGACGGCGTGCGCAAGCTCGGGGACAAATCGGTCGATGCCCACCCCGGGTAGAATGTAATAGGCCAGGCCCATGCTGATGATCCAAGTTTGGGCAATCGCAACCAGATTGACAAGGCCAAAGAACAGCGCCGACTGATGCAGCCTTTGCCGACTTTGACGAAACACAAATAGTCGCGCCAAGATAAATGCCGTCACCATACCGGTCATATAGGCCAGGATGACAGCATCAGAAAAACCCATCCAGTAATTATAAATAATGCGGCTGGCAAAATTTACCAGCGCAGCGGTTCCGCCAGTCAGTAGAAAAACAAAAAATTGCCGCGAGCCAAACTCACGAATCATGCGACGACCTTTTTCGCCATCATTCTACCAAAACCGATACTCTCGGAAATTCCCCGGTCTTCCGGGTAGTAATAAGATGTGTCGGCCACCCAGAGTCCTGCAATCGGTAATGCAACCGGCGGCAAGCTATTCAGATAACCCGGCGGGCAGATGGGTTGAGCATAGCGGTAGCGACTGGCGCGTAAATCGAGGATGTCGTTGTCCTCGATCTGCGGGTTAATGGCCTTGAGGTAGCGCCGCACCTTGTCCAGGAATACCTGATCCGAATCCTGAAATTTCGGATGTTCGCCCGGCATATAAAAAGGCACGTACACGATATGCCGGTCGAGGGGTTGTAGATTGGTGTATTCCACCAGGCCCGGTATATCCATCTCTGGATCGTTTATATTCAACCAGAAGTTTTCCGTGACACTACGCCTGAGTTTGGCAATCACGCAGACCACCGCAATATTCTTGACGGCCTTGAACATGCGCAGGATGTCCTCGGGTAAATCCGGCATCAGTCTGGGCACATAGGGCAGCGGTATGGTGCTTACGATCTTATCGAAGGGCTCAAACACTGCGCCGATCTCGATGCCCTTGACCTTTGAGTCCTCGATGCGCACGCGCGAAACAGCACTGCTCAGGCGAAATTCACCGCCATGGGCCTCGATGCGGGTCTGTAGAGCACGCAACAGGGTGTCGGAACCGCCTTCAAGATGGCCGAGCTTCTCGGCAAATAAATTGTAACGCGAGCGCCCGATGCGCCTGATACGACTCCATATCCACGCAGCGGAAAGATCGTGCGCGTAATCGTAAAACTTGTAGTCGAAGAGCTTGCGCCAGAGCACCTCATAGGCTTCGTCGCCCACCCAACGCCTGATCCATCCGGCCGCTTCCAGTCTATCAAGCGGTTTCCAGTTGTTGCGTTTGGTGGCGAGGAAGGCATGCAAACCGTAACGAAATTTGGCCATCAGGCTCAGCCCGGGGAATTTCAATAACGCGAGCGGATTTCCCCACGGCACCACCTTGCCTTGATAGTAGTAACCCATTCTGGTTTCTTCCCAGCGCATCTTATCGGCTATCCCGAGTTCGTCCAGTATGGTTAAGAATGCGCTATCCGAGATGCAATGAAAGTGGTAATAACGCTCGATGCGCAAGCCGTCAAAATCGAAACAGGCGGTCATCCCGCCCACGCGATCACCGGCCTCAAAAACTACCGGGCGATGTCCATCCAGTGCAAGCTGATAGGCAACCGCCAGGCCCATGGGGCCTGCCCCCAATACCGCAATGCGTTGTG
>JAYSPZ010000030.1:0-13641 GCA_043721815.1 Gammaproteobacteria bacterium
ATTAAGTTTCATTCCCGCGAACGCGGGAATCCAGGCTTTCACAATTAGTTGATGTTCAAATCTTTCTGGATTCCCTGAATTCACGAAACAAGCTTCGTAGGTCGGCTCAAGCTATGCGGAGCCGACGCACGACTGCTGCTGGGAAATGTCGAATCCGCTGTGCTTGATTCGACCTGCATTTAATAAAGATACCTTGCATAGATTTTGCCAAAACCGGCACGCTCCAAAGTGGATTCGCAACTTTTTCTTGCACAGTCCTGATGGCAATTCTTAAGGGTCGAAGTGGAACACAACGGGCCGCATGGCTGTCTTAGAGCTAGCAACTATCGAATCGCAGCATTCAAGGAAGGGGCGCAGCATGGGCGAACAAAAACGGCACCTGCGGAAAGCGCAGCTTTTGAACAACAGGTAAATAGCCAAAATAATATGCCACCAGCGCCACAATCGCCACGCAAGGCAATAATGGGCCTTACTGGGACAGATCCGGGAAGAATGAAATTCTGGGCAACGCTGTGGCTGGTAGTTGCCGCGTTGCTGTTTGTCGTAACAACGCTGTTTATTGAACTTCACCCCGTAATTCGCTATATCCGCGCCTTTGCAGAGGGCGCGCTGGTCGGCGGTCTGGCCGACTGGTTTGCCGTCACCGCGCTGTTCGCGCATCCGCTTGGCCTGCCTATTCCGCACACGGCGATTATCCCCAAGCGCAAAAACGAGATCGGCCTGCGCCTGGGCACCTTCATCCAGACGCATTTTCTGCGTGCCAGCGTGGTGCGGGCAAAACTGAGCGACATGAAGATCACGGAGCGCACACTCGATTGGCTGGCCAGCGCCAAGGGTAGCAAGACCGTGGTACAGCAGTCTGCCTCGCTGGTCGAGTGGGCGCTGCGTTCCTTGGAAGATGAGAAAATAAAGCAATTTATCAGCACGCATATCCTGGATCGGCTGCGTCAGATCGAAGTCGCGCCGCTTTTGGGCGATCTTTTGCACATACTGACGGCGAACGGGAAACACCGTGAAGTGTTTGATAAAGGGCTTGCCACCGCTGCGGATTTGTTTGAGGAATACAAGCCGCAGTTAATGGAAAAGATCGAGCAGGAGCTGCCCTGGTGGGCGCGTATCCTGCGCGGGGTCGCGTATCGCCGGGTGGTAAAGAATATCAGCCAGATGTTATCCGACGTGCAGGCCGATCCTGCCCATGAGGTGCGCCAGAAATTCGATGCGATAGTAAATAAATTCGCAGACGATCTGCGCAGCTCGCCCGAGTTGCGCCAGAAATGCGAGGGCCTCAAGGAAAGTATCCTGCAAGACCCGGCTGTGCAGGGCTATGTAAGGGAATTATGGCTGGAGATAAAACCGATGCTGTTAAGCCAGGCCGCGCATCCTGACTCGGCGTTGCGGCAGGCGAGCGTGGAATGGATTCAGACCACGACGCAGGCGCTGCGCAAAGAAACTGAACTCATGCGCAGAATCGAGCGCACCTTCCAGATTTTAGTGGCGCGCTCGGTACAGAAATATCGCCATGAGGTGTCGCACTTAATTACCCAGGAGGTCGAGCGCTGGGATGCAAATACCACCTCGCGCCTGATCGAAACCCAAATAGGTAACGACCTGCAATGGATACGTATCAACGGCACACTGGTCGGAGGCCTGGCGGGCCTGCTTATTTACGTAATCAGCCTGAGTCTCGCAACATTCAATTTGGGCGTGCCATAAACGTGAAGCGCCGGTTTTTTGGCATTCTATTTGCCATCGGCTTTTTTATTCAGCCGGTATCGGCTTATTCGACGATACCGCGCCGCTCGCTGCAATCCGGTGCGCCATCACCCAGCCCGCTGCGGGAAAGACGGATTGGTCTACGACTTACCAACGCAACCCGGTGTTATGCCTAAAATATCCTGTCGAGTGCATACAGGTTTCAGGTAGCCTACAATATTTGGCTTGTCATCCTGAGTCCGTTCCTTTATTTACACGTTATCGTCACACTTAATTTAGGCGCAAAGACAAGCTGACACCGATGAGGATACCCTCCATCTTGGAAAAACTAAGCAAACCCGCTTGGGTGATAGCAGGACTCTCCCTCATCGTGGTGGTGGGCGTCATTGATTTTCTGATAGGTTATGAGGTTGCCTTCTCGCTGTTTTATTTGGTTCCCATATCTTTAGTCACTTGGTTTGCCGGAACGCGGCTTGGGGTTGCGGCCTCTATCACCAGCGCTCTTGTATGGCATATCGCGGATGTCGCGTCAGGAAATCCCGCAACCCCATTTGTTAATTACTGGAACACCGGCATAAGACTCAGTTTCTTCGTTATTGTGCTGGCGCTTTTATCGGCCCTGAAAACGGCCCTACAGCGCGAAGAGGCGTTGTCCCGCATCGATTATTTGACCGGCGCGGTCAATAGGCGCTTCTTTTTAGAGTTGGCACAAAAGGAGATCGACCGCTCGCGGCGATATAAACACCCTTTTACCGTCGCCTATATTGACCTGGATAACTTCAAAACGGTTAACGACCAGTTCGGTCATAGCACAGGTGATGAAGTGCTCCGCATAGTGGTCCGCACGGCGAGAAGGCAGTTGCGAAGCACGGATGTCATTGCTCGATTAGGGGGTGACGAGTTTGCCCTGCTGTTGCCGGAAACCGGCCAGGAAGGCGCGCAAATAGTCGTCGCTAAAATTCAACGCAACCTTCTGCATGAAATGCGCAAGAATGGCTGGTCCGTAACATTTTCCATCGGCGTATTGACGTGTGTTATTAGGATGCCTAATACGTCTGATGAATTGATTAAAATGGCCGATGAGTTAATGTACTCGGTAAAGAATAACGGCAAAAACTCAATCGGTGACTTGGTTTACGCAGGCTAACGACATCGCCGGTACGGTCAGTCAGTCAACGATTTCGCCCATCCGTGCGGGTTATTCCTGGGCCAGTGTAATATCCGATTGGTCAAAAACCGAGCTGGAGCTGACTAACAGATCCGGTGCAACGGAACACTACCGCCGCGTTAAATAACACAGTCATTGGAACCGCCCAAAATATACCGTGATAGCTTTGCGGCGCTGCATTATTTGAATACGACCGTCCGATTACCGTGCACCAGCACGCGATCTTCAACGTGGTAACGTACCCCGCGTGATAGCACAGTCTTCTCTACGTCCCTGCCGAGCTGAAGCAAATCCTGGATAGTATCGGTGTGATCAACGCGGATCACGTCTTGCTCAACGATCGGACCGGCATCGAGTTCCGAGGTAATGTAATGACAGGTCGCGCCGATTTGTTTTACACCGCGCTCGAGTGCCTGGTGATAGGGCTTCGCGCCCACGAAGGCGGGCAATAGGCCGTGGTGGATATTCATGATCCTGCCGGGATGGGCGGCACACATCTCCGCCGGCAAGACTTGCATGTAACGCGCGAGTACCATCAGGTCGCCGTTGTAATGTTCGAACAGCCGTCGCATTTCCAGGTGCGCGTCTAATTTATTTTCGGGTGTCACGGGGATATGGATATACGGGATGCCGTGCCACTCCACTACATCGCGCAGATCGTCGTGATTGGAGATCACGCAGGGAATAGCGAAGCTGAAATCCCGACTGCGCCAGCGATATAGCAGATCGACCAGACAGTGATCCTGTTTGCTTACCAGAATGACCACCCGTTTTTTGACGGTGGAATCGCTGATGCGCCAGTCCATGTCAAAGTCGGTGGCCAGCTTCGCAAACGCTGCGCGAAATTCCGGCAGACTCAATTTTAGAGAATCGGCAAAGATCTCCTGACGCAGGAAGAAATAGCCGTGATAAGCGTCGGTATGGCTGGCACTCTCGTCAATCCCGCCGCCGTGCGCGGCAATAAAAGAACTGACCTTGGCGATGATGCCGACCCGATCGGGGCAGGACAAGGTTAAAATATACCGATGTGTCATGGTTATTGTTGTGGTCCAATTGATCTGATTCTAAATCGGGGCTTCTAATCGGCACTCGCCAACGCGAACAGTAGGTATTACAGCAAACCGCTATCGCCTGTTAATCATCCGCCGGGCTTATATGCACTATGGCACCGCCAAAAGAGCGCACGTGTTCGCGTAAGGCCTGCTTTACCTTCTCAGCCATTTCATGCGCGGCGCGCACGGGAAGCTCGGGATCAATGCCAATCTGCAGGTCGATATACACCTTATGACCAACCCAGCGGGCGCGCACATGCTTGACCTCGCGTACCCCGGCGACATGCGTTGGGGCATGCTCAATCTCGTCCATGATTTCCGGTTCAATCCCATCGATCAGCCGGTTCCAAACTGCACGGGCGGCATTCTTGACGATGAACAGGATGGCAATCGTGATGGCAATACCGACCAGCGGATCGAGGATGGGTACGCCCAGCCACACGCCGATTACGCCGATTAGCACGGCGAGACTGGTAAAGCCGTCGACACGCGAGTGTTGGCCATCGGCGATGAGCGCCGCAGAGTCGATCTCCTTACCCACACGAATACGCAAAATCGCTACCGCCTCATTACCGATGAAACCCACAATGGCCGCCGCTGCAACCCAGGCAAGGTGCTCCACCGGTTGCGGATGAATAATTTTTATTACCGATTCGTAGCCCGCGATACAGGCCGAGGCAAAGATAATCAGCACGATTACTACGCCGGCGACATCTTCGGTCTTGCCATAGCCGTAGGTGAAGCGGCGGCTGGCCCCGCGCTGAGCCAGCGCGAAGGCGATCCATAACGGGATGCTGGTCGCCGCATCGGCGAAGTTGTGTATGGTATCTGCCAGCAGCGCTGCCGAGCCGGATATAATGACAATGATGAGCTGGAAGAAGGCGGTGAGACTAAGACCGATGAGAGAAACCTTAAGCGCCCAGATGCCACGCTCGTTCGTCTCCATGGCATGGTCAATCTTATCAGCCACACTGTGCGAGTGGCCACCGTAGAGATTGCGCAACCAACCGAGCAAACCTGAAGCGTGTTCATGGCCATCGTGGTCGTCATGAGCGTCATGGGCATGCTTCGCTGTGGGCTTATATTTTATATGATCGTGACCATGATCCGGCTGCATGTTCATATTACCTTCCTTAGAGGTCATACTTGGTGTCTATGCGAGCAGTGATTACTGTACCTTAATCGAAGGATATACCGATAGCGGTAAAGTCGGTCAGTATCCGTTATCACAACCTGCGGTAATCGATTAATTGATGGTTACACGCTGTCCAAAATATGACGCACCAAGCTTTGCCCTTGTACAACAACGGAACTTTTTCCCGGGCCCACACTCTGAGTCAACGCCGAGCTTAAGTTCATATCTGCATTAGTAACACCTGCCTGTCAGACCACTTAAAAGGAATGCAATGAAATCGATAAAGCCTGGAACCGTAGGGCTTGTTTTACTGGGCCTGTGCATCGGCACACTCTCAGTGGTTGGATACTCCGCCCTGCCGGTCACGCCGCCGGGTATGCCGCTTACGGACGGCCGCACCGTGCAATTGCCGAGTCTGGCTCCGGTTCTGGAGCAGGTGACACCGGCCGTGGTGAATATCTCCTCGCGCGGGCACGTCGCCATCCAAAACAATCCGCTCTTCAACGACCCCTTCTTCCGCCGCTTTTTTGACATTCCCAACAATTTCCCGCGCGAACGCCAGACTCAAAGTCTGGGGTCGGGCGTGATCGTCGATGCGCAGCGCGGCTATGTGCTGACCAACGCCCATGTCATTGCCAATGCGGATGAGGTGACGGTGACATTGCGCGATGGACGCAATCTCAAGGCGAAGCTGATCGGCACCGACAAAGACACCGATGTCGCCGTTATCCAGGTGCCGGCAGAGGGGCTGATATCGGTATCGCTGGGTGATTCGGCCAAGCTGCGCGTGGGCGATTTTGTGGTTGCTATCGGCAATCCCTTCGGCCTCGGTCAAACCGCGACATCCGGTATCGTGAGTGCGCTCGGTCGCACCGGTCTGGGTTTATTGGGTGTGGGCGGGTATGAAGATTTTATCCAGACCGATGCCTCGATCAATCCCGGCAACTCCGGCGGGCCTTTGATTAACCTGAGCGGTGAACTGGTAGGAATCAATACCGCTATCCTTGCGCCGGGCGGCGGTAATATCGGCATCGGCTTTGCCATCCCCATCAATATGGCGCGCGACGTGATGCAGCAGTTGGTAAAATTCGGCAAGGTGCAACGCGGCCAGTTGGGTTTGCAGGCCCAAGACCTTACGCCGGAATTGGCGCGCGCCTTTAATATTGCGCCGAAAGACGACCTGCACGGCGCGGTCATCACTCAGGTAGCGCCGGGCTTCTCAGCCGATAAGGCGGGCCTGCAGGCGGGCGATGTCATCGTCGCCGTCAACGGCCAGCCCGTGCGCGACGCGAGTTCACTGCGTAATATGATCGGTCTTTCGGCAGTGCCCGGTGGAAAGGTAAGCCTGGACATAGTGCGTAACGGCAAGACACGGAGTGTTGCCTTCGCATTGTCTGCCGTAAATAATCCATCGGACGAAATACCCAATGCAAATGGTCGTGATACCTCGGCCGGTAACGCCCCGCCACCCGGCGGTGATGATCCACGCCTCGACGGCGTTGTGTTCGGAGCTATCACTGAAGGCTCGCCGCTCGCCGGCAGGATTAACGGCATACCGGTGGTACGGGTTAACGCCGGCACACCGGCGGCGCAAGCTGGCCTGCATCCGGGCGACATCGTACTCTCCGTTAATCGAAAGCCGGTGCGTACCCCGGATGATCTGGTGAACGCCGTACGAGGTGATCGGCAGCAGCCATTACTGTTGAATGTACAGCGCGGTGAAGGCGCACTATTTATTGCTATTCAACCGCCGAAATAAAGTTGATCCTTGCCCGGCCAGTACCTCTGACCGGGCTAAGGCTGGTATCGCATTCCCTCGATTCATTTCACCTCACTCGATAAATTATTTTCGTTTCGTTCAGCATGGGTTCAGTCTCCAGCCCTTAATCTGGCAGTCATCCGGAATGAATAGCTTTCGGAAACGCGGACTCTCAAGGCCGCGCGGCTAGATAATCAATATACTGAGGAGAACGACCATGAAACAAACAGGCTCTATACTAGGCATGACCTTGCTGTTAACGGTGCTTACCCCAGCAGCCTTCGCTGCCGACCGGGTTTATAACGGAGGCTATGGTGGTAATTTTAATGAATCCGGCTACAACTTTAACCAAGACGGATATAACGACGATCGCTATAATCGCGGCCGCTACGATTCCTATGACTATGCCAAGGTCGTCGAATCGCATCCGGTTTATGAAACTGTACGCAACGCGCGACCGCAGCGCGAATGCTATGACGAACCAGCCAGGTATTACAACAATAATAACAACAATTCCTACACGGGCCTCATAACCGGCGGCATCATCGGCGGCGTACTCGGCAATCGAGTCGGTGCCGGGCGCGGCCGCGATATTGCAACCATCGCCGGCACTGTGCTGGGCGGTTCGATTGGGCGGGATTTAACGCGCGGAAATAATTATGGCTCTTCCGGCTACAGACAGCGCTGCGAGGTGGTGGATCATTATTATGAAGAGCGTCGCCCTGCGGGTTACCATGTGACTTACTGGTATAACGGTAGAGTCCACGAAACACGCACGGATTACCGTCCTGGCGATAAGATCCGCATTCCGGCCTCATACAGGCAGTCGCGCCACGAAGATGATGACGACGATTAACCTGCGGCTTGGTCTGGCTCACAGCCTCACATTCTTAGAGTAGGTTGCCATGTTATCGAAAAGTCGTAAAATTCTATTCATGCTCATACTGAGCGGCCTCTCCCTGTCTGCCCAAGCCCGCCCGATGTTTGAGGCGGATGGGCAGAACGATCCCGAGGCTGCGGTGCGCGAGCACCACGATCGTCGTATTGATCGCGCCGCTGGCGAGGTGCAGCGTCAGACCGGCGGACGCGTCTTGTCCGCCAGTGTGGACGAAGATAATAGCGATAAAATTCGTATCAAGGTGCTTATGCCCAATGGCCGGGTGCGCACCGTCACGGTCGATGCAGGCACCGGTGATTCGCGCGAATATGGGGAGCACAACAATGACAATCGTTGAGGCAGCGGACTAATGCGCGTGCTGGTCATTGAAGATGAGGCGGCTCTGCGCCAACAATTGCTCGCGCGGCTGCACGATGAAGGCTACGCCGCAGAAGGCGCAGCCGATGGAGAGGTCGGCTTATATCAGGGCAGCGAGTTTTCATTCGATATCGCGGTAGTCGATTTGGGATTGCCACGCCTCACCGGGGTCGATGTGATTCGCCGCCTGCGCGCGGCGGGCAAGGATTTCCCCATCCTCATCCTTACCGCGCGTGGACGCTGGCAGGAAAAAGTTGAGGGTCTGGAGGCCGGTGCCGATGATTACCTCGTCAAACCGTTTCACATGGAAGAACTGCTCGCGCGCATCAAGGCCTTGGTGCGCCGCGCTGCGGGCTGGTCGCAGCCCTTGCTGCGCTGTGGTGCCGTGGAGCTTGATACCGTCACACAGGCCGTCAAGGTGAATGGCGCACTGATCGAACTCACCGCTTATGAATACAAAGTGCTCGAATATCTGATGCTGCACACCGGTCGGCTCGTATCCAAGACCGAGCTGACCGAACATCTGTATGAACAGGACTTCGATCGTGACAGCAATGTCATCGAGGTGTTCGTCGCCCGCTTGCGGCGCAAGCTCGATCCGAAGAATGAGTTTTTTCCTATCGAGACGCAGCGCGGCCGAGGTTACCGTTTCACACTGGACCGCACCACGGTTCAGTGATCTCCCTTAACACTCGTTTACTGCTGGCAGCCAGCCTCGTTCTGGCCGCATTTTTAGGCAGCACCGGGCTGATCCTCGATCGTGCCTTTCGCGACAGTGCCGAGACTGCCTTGCGGGATCGCCTGCAGACCAATATCTACGCACTGCTCGCCGCCGCCGATCTGGATACACGCGGCCAATTACACCTCCCCGATGCGTTGCCCGAGGCACGTTTTTCCACACCCGGTTCTGGTTTATATGCCGAGGTCGACCATGACAACGGTACGCGCATTTGGCGCTCGCCATCCGCACTCGGTTTACAGATCCCCTTCATCACTAAACTGCCCGCAGGCGAGCGGCGCTTCATTACGCTCGCGCTGTCCAACCACACCGTACTCTCGGCATTGAGCTTCGGCGTGGCCTGGGAGACATCAGCCGGTGCCGTGCAGAATTACACTTTCAGTGTTGCGGAAAATCTCGATGGCCTGAATGCGCAGGTGCAGCGTTTTCGGCACAGCCTGTGGGCATGGCTCGGCGGTGTAGCGCTGGTTTTGCTCGCGGTACAGGGCAGCATATTGCGCTGGAGTCTTGCGCCGTTGCGCCGGGTGACCGCCGACCTTGCCGAAATCGAGGCGGGTCGGCGCACGGAGCTGATCGGGCATTACCCGCGCGAATTGCGCGGCTTGACGGATAATCTGAACGCCCTCATCCGCCATGAACGCTCACACCTGGAGCGTTACCGCCATACGCTGGACGATCTTGCGCACAGCCTGAAGACCCCGCTCGCGGTGCTGCGCGGCACCCTGGGTGGCAACGCTGTTGACCCGGCATTTCAACGTAACGTCCAGGAGCAGGTGGATCGTATGAGCCAAATTGTTCAGTATCAATTACAGCGCGCGGCAACCTCCGGCCGTACCACGCTGACTGCTCCCATTGCCGTGGCCGCAGCCGCACAAAAGGTAGTTAGCAGCCTTGATAAGGTCTATGCCGGAAAGAACATAAAATGCAAAGTACGCATTGATGATAAGGTTTTTTTTCACGGTGACGAAGGCGACCTGCTGGAACTCCTCGGCAACCTCCTGGATAACGCCTATAAATGGTGTTATGAAACGGTCGCAATCAGTGCTCAAGCGCTGATCAATACCAGCCATGCAGGCTTGGTCCTCAATGTCGAAGACGACGGTCCGGGAATACCGTTGGAAATGGCGCAGATCGTATTACAGCGTGGTATGCGCATGGACAGCACCACGCCCGGTCAGGGTATCGGACTTGCCGTGGTGCAGGATATTGTGCGCATTTACGGCGGCACGCTGGAGATTGGCACCAGCCAGCTGGGCGGTGCCCATTTAACAGTGCGCTTGCCGGTGGCTTAATCACACGCGTGCGCTGTGCGCACGAACAAACTTTATTGGTCTCGCGGGGTATATTCCCGATCTTGCGCAAAAGGATTGTCCACATCGGCCCACTCATGAGCCGGAGCATCCACGCCCAACTCCACCACATGACCATCGGGATCGTGTACATAAAAGCCGCGCGAGACAGTGTGATCCACCGCGCCGAGCATGCTCACACCGGCGGCCTCGCACTGTTTATAGAGTTCCGCTAACGCCTGCTCGTCACTGACATCCAGACAAAAATGAAACAAGCCGGTGTTCATCCGCTGGGGCGCTTGTGCCTCAAGTCCGACTTCAACAAGCGCGAGATCGTGATGATGCCCACCGGCGCGATAAAACCACATCCCGGGTCGTTCTCCGACGCGCTGCATACCGAGTACTTCACGGTAAAAATGATCCGAGGCGCACAGATCTCTTACTTTCAGCACGATGTGATTGATGCCGCGTAAACTCATTTGTCATGGCCCTCTGCTGGATATGCAAACGTTATATTCTTCGACAGTACCGTAGGGCGCATTAGGCGAAGGCCGTAATGCGCCAGAGGTCAACTTCCACATTCGGCGCAATGCCCTTCGGTTTTGTGCCCTACCGCACTACTCAACTTCTCACCCCCATCCTGTCCTTCCCCCATCGAGGGGGAAGGGATGTTTTTTTGGGGCAGCTTGGGTAGCCGTAGGTCGGCTCAAGCCGTCAGGCGGAGCCGACAGATGTGTGCTTAAGGTAAAGCCATTACGTGCGCACAGCGCACGCTACCCGACTGAATTATAACTTCGCCTCGCGCTTGAGAAGCTCCTCGATGGTCACGCCGACCCCGGCCTTGCCGCCGAATACCGTGCCGACTCTGCCTTTATTCAGATGTTCCAGGGCGACGGGATACGCAGAGGCGGGAAGTGGGATGTATTTCACCTGCTTTACTAAAGTCACGGCGTGGGCAAGATAAAATTCCACGAATTGTTTGACCTCGGGCCTTTGCAGGGATTTGCTGTTTATGTAGATAAACAGGGGTCTGGATAATGGTTGATAGCTACCGTCTTCCACGCTCTGTTCCGAGGGTGCCACGGCCTTGCCTGTGCCGTTATCAATGGCGACGGCCTTGAGCCGGTCCTTGTTTTCCGCATAGTACGAAAAGCCAAAATAGCCCAGGGCATTTTTATCTTGCGACACACCTTGCACGAGGACGTTATCGTCCTCGCTCGCGGTGTAATCGCCGCGACTGGCCTTGGATTTACCCACAACCGCCTCGGTGAAGTAATCGAAGGTGCCGGAATCGGAACCGGCTCCGTAGAGATGAAGCGGGGCATCGGGCCAATCGGCACGCACCTGGTTCCATTTTACGATCTTGCCTTGCGCCTCGGGTGCCCACATTTTTTTCAACTCTTCCACGGTTAGGTTCGTGGCCCAATCGTTGTTTGGATTGACCACGACCGTCAGCGCATCGAAGGCAATCGGCAACTCAATATATTGGATGCCGGTGTCCTTGCAATCCTGCATTTCCTTTCCCAGTATCGGTCGTGAGGCACTGGCGATATCGATTTCGCCACGGCAGAATTTTTTGAAGCCGCCGCCGGTGCCGGAGATACCGACCGTGGTCCTTACCTTACCTTTTGTGGTGGCCTGAAATTGTTCTGCCACGGCCTCGGTGATGGGAAATACCGTGCTGGAACCGTCGATTTTTATCAACGACTTCTCCGAGGGTGCGCAGGCCGCAACGGCCAGAACAAACAGCAGCGCAAATTTTGAGGTATTGTTTAAAGCCATTTGCAATCTCCGTGTAAGCTACACTGACAAACTAATCGGTAGGAAATCTATTGGATAGCGAAGGGCGACTACGGACATACACGATGGGCTTGGACCGATAGTGCTTACGCTGCGCCTACTGTAACGGGATGTTGTAACAAAAAAAAGGGCACCCTGAGGCGCCCCCTGGTATTACGGAGAGAAGGCTATTATTTTTATCGAAGAAGACTTATAACTTGGCATCGCGCTTGAGCAGCTCACCTACGGTGATACCGACTTCGTTCTTGCCGCCAAACACCGTTCCTGTCTTGCTGCCGTCAATGTGCGCTTTGGCGGTAGTGTAGGCTTCGGCCGGCAGCGGCACATACTGCACCTGCTTCACCAGTTTCGGGGCGTGCTGTAAATAAAACTCCACGAACTGTTTCACCTCGGGCTTTTCCAGCGACTTTTTATTCACGTAGATAAAGATAGGGCGTGAGAGAGGGTTATAGCTGCCGTCTATTACACCCTGTTCCGAGGGCAACACCGCGCCCTTACCATTATCCACCGCAACTGCCTTAAGCTTGTCCTTATTTTCCGCATAGTAAGCGTAGCCGAAATAGCCCAAGGCATTCTTGTCTTGAGCTACACCCTGAACCAGCACGTTATCATCTTCGCTGGCGGTGTAATCACCACGGCTGGACTTGGACTTACCGACCACCGCTTCGGTGAAATAATCAAAGGTACCTGAATCAGAACCGGCCCCGTACAGCACTAACGGGGCATCGGGCCATTCGGCGCGTACCTGGTTCCACCTGGTGATCTTCTGTTGTGCTTCCGGTGCCCAAATCTTTTTGAGCTCTTCCACGGTCATATTCGTGGCCCAATCATTAGCCGGATTGATTACGACTGTTAAGGCATCATAGGCCACCGGCAGTTCGATATACTCAATGGTGCCGGAATCGCTGTATCGGGATCCCGTGGCAGCCACTGTGCCGTCCGTGCCGCCATTTCTGCAGGATGCCATTTCTTCGCTCGTTATGGGACGCGAGGCATCGGATATGTCAATCTCACCACGGCAGAATTTCTTGAAGCCGCCACCGGTGCCGGAGATGCCGACCGTGACGCGCACCTTGCCTTTGGTCTCTGTTTGAAATTCCTCGGCCACTGCCTCGGTGATAGGAAATACCGTGCTGGAACCATCGATCTTGATGGTCTCTGCACTGACAATGCCGGGGGTCGTGCTAAACGCAACTCCCATCATTGCAGCCAGCCCCAAGTTCCGTAATATGTGATTCGTACTCATTTGAAAGTCTCCTAGAGGTTGATGCGGGTGAGGTGTTTTGTTGGCGGCTATAATCTCAGGGAAATATTACAATTTGATGAACTCTATGAGCAGGATAGGTATACGAATAGGTTTCGATTGATTGACTAACGATGGCACCGCACTTTTTAAGTCGGGATTAAGTAAGGAGTGGAAATGAAAACGGGTAATGATAAGCCTGACGAACAAGGCGGTGATGCGCAGGTCAAGCCCAGCGTTGACGAACTTGAGAAGCCTAAAGAATATGATCCGTGGGAGGATGGCTTTCGCGTGAGTATGTTTCTGTTACTGGTGATTGGGCTGCCACTGTTTCTCGCCAGCCTGTATTTTGTGCTCTATGTTATTTTTGGGCGTTGAACGGACTTGAGGGAAAACCGATAACCCGCGCCGCGCACGGTCTGCACCATGCGATGGTAGCCATAAATCTGCAAGGCCTTGCGCAGCCGCAGGATATGCACATCCACGGT
>JAYSPZ010000031.1:0-7555 GCA_043721815.1 Gammaproteobacteria bacterium
GAGGGCGCTCGCTCAATGATGCGTTGCGGTATCACGGCAGATAGCGCATTGCGATAAGCGGCCAGTCGGTACACCAAGGTCTTGGGCACATCCTTGAGCGGCGCAAAACCGCCTGCCATATCGCCGTATAAGGTCGCATAACCGACCGCAAGCTCGCTCTTGTTCCCCGTGGTCAGCAGGATCTTGCGTTTCTTGTTGGCGAGCGCCATCAAGATCACTCCTCGGCAGCGCGCCTGGATATTTTCCTCGGTAATGTCCGCAGCCAAGCCCGTAAATTCGGTCTTAAGGCTATCCAGAAAGACATTGAAGGTCGGCTCGATCGGGATGACGCTGTATTTTACCTTCACCGTGTGCGCCATCTGCAACGCGTCTTCCTGGCTCATATCCGCAGTATAACGCGAGGGCATCATCACGGTTTCCACGCACTCGGCACCGAGCGCGTCCACTGCGATGGTTAGCGTCAATGCCGAGTCGATACCGCCCGAGAGACCCAACACCACACCGGAAAAATTGTTCTTGCGGATGTAGTCGCGCACACCCAGCACCAAGGCCTGATAGATGCCCTGCTCCTCCGGTAAGGCGGCCGACACCGGACCGAATGGGGCTGACACGCGACCTTGTTCATCAAAGTCTACCGGGTAAAGCCCTTCCTCGAAGGCCGGTGCGCGTAACACGGTGTGTCCTCGCGCATCCACCACCAAAGATGCGCCGTCAAACACGAGTTCGTCCTGGCCACCGACGAGATTAGCATACACGATTGCCATGCCGCCTTCGTTGACGCGTTGTCGGAGCAGCGCCTCGCGCTCCGCACCCTTGCCACTGTGAAACGGCGAGGCGTTAAGATTCAGCATCAGGCGTGCACCGGCCGCTTTGGCCTGTAACACTGGCCCGGGCAACCAAACGTCTTCGCAAATCGTAATGGCCACCGGCACGCCTCGAATACCTACAACACAGGACGCAGTACCGGCGGTAAAATATCGCTTTTCGTCAAACACACTGTAATTGGGGAGGTGCTGTTTATAGTAACGCGCCACTATCGCGCCATCGCGCAGCAGCGCGGCCGTATTATAGAGCTTGCCGTCTTCGCTGTGCGGATAACCCACCACAACATCGATGCCGGTAATACAACGCGCCAGATCATCAAGCCCCGCCTGTGCTGCGGCGCAAAAATCGGCACGCAGTAATAAATCTTCGGGCGGGTAACCGGTAATGGCCAGCTCAGGAAATACGATGACATGGGCAAGCAATTCATCGCGCGCGCGCGCCGCCGCCGCGATAAGCTTGGCGACATTGCCCGCAACGTCACCGACGAGCAGGTTTATCTGGGCTAGAGCTACGCGGAGTTTAGTGGTCATAGATTGTGATTCTCAAGCGCCCGGCCGGATCTTTAGGTCAGCAACTCAAACATCCGCTGACCCATATCCGCCGGCGACTCGACTATGGTAACGCCTGCCGCCGCCAGTGCCGCCATTTTACTGCTGGCCGTGCCCTGCCCGCCGGTGATGATGGCACCCGCGTGGCCCATGCGTTTGCCGATGGGCGCGGTCCTACCGGCGATATAGGCGACCACGGGTTTGCTGACGTGCGCCTTGATGTATTTCGCTGCGGCCTCTTCGGACGCGCCGCCGATCTCACCGACCAGGATAATGCCGCGCGTTTGTGAGTCACGTTCAAAAAGTTCCAGGCAGTCGATAAAGCCCATGCCGTGGATGGGGTCGCCGCCGATGCCGACGCAGGTGCTTTGGCCGAGGCCATTCAGCGTGGTCTGATACACGGCCTCGTAGGTCAGCGTCCCCGAGCGCGACACGATGCCGATACAACCGGGCTTATGAATGGCACCGGGCATGATGCCGATCTTGCATTCCCCGGGTGTAATCAAGCCGGGGCAATTCGGACCGATCAGACGCGCACTATAGGTGCCTAGCGTCGCCTTAACCTTGAGCATGTCCAGCACCGGAATGCCTTCGGTAATGCACACAATGATCTCGATGCCCGCCGCTGCGGCCTCAAGAATGGCAGCGGCGGCATAGGCGGCCGGGACATAAATCATACTGGCCTGTGCGCCGGTTTCAGTGACGGCTTCAAGTACCGTGTTGAATACCGGCAGATTCAAATGGCGCTGACCACCCTTGCCCGGGGTGACACCGCCGACCATTCGCGTGCCGTAGGCAATGGCCTGTTCGGAGTGGAACGTGCCCTGTTTGCCGGTAAAGCCCTGGCAGATAACCTTGGTATTTTTGTCGATCAGGATGGACATAATAATAGACAGCCAATTATGGCGCGATGCCCTGGATGTTGTAGCGTGCGCTGTGCGCACGCTACAAAAACATGCTGACTATTATCCGGCACTTGCCACCGCCTTTACTGCGGCATCGGTCAAATCCGTCGCATTAATAATCTGTAGACCACTCTCGCGCAACAGTGCACGGCCGCGTTCCACGTTGGTGCCTTCCAGGCGCACAACGACAGGAATCTTGATGCCAACCTCTGCGGCGGCCTGAATAATACCCTCGGCGATCAGATCGCAGCGCACGATGCCGCCGAAGATATTCACCAGGATGGCCTTCACCTTGGGATCGGACAGGATCAGCTTGAAGGCCTGCGCAACCTTTTCCGCGCTGGTACCACCGCCCACGTCAAGAAAATTGGCCGGTTCGCCGCCGTGCAATTTAATCAAGTCCATAGTCGCCATGGCAAGGCCCGCGCCGTTGACCATGCACGCGATGTTGCCATCCAGCGTGATGTAATTAAGCCCGAATTGCCGCGCGGTAGTTTCGCGTGTGTCCTCCTGGCTGGTATCGCGCAGTGCGCTTAACTCGGGGTGACGGTCAAGCGCGTTGTCATCAATCTGAATCTTGGCATCGAGCGCCATAAGTTCGCCCGCAGCGGTGACGATGAGCGGGTTGATCTCGATAAGGCTCGCGTCCTTTTCGATAAACAGGCGATACAGGCTTTGTAAAATTTTTCCGAGTGCAGCGATTTGCCGATCCGCCAGACCAAAACCGATACCGATCGCGCGACACTGATCGGTTTGCAGCCCGGCAACCGGGTCAACCACCGTTGTGATGATCCTGTCGGGTTGCTCAGCCGCGATTTCTTCGATGTCGATACCGCCTGCGCTTGAGGTAATCAGTACGATACGTTCGCGGCCTCGATCAATGGTAAGGGCAAGATACAGTTCGCGCACACTATCGGAGACTTGCTCTATCAACACACTATTGACCGGCAAGCCTTCGGTCGTGGTCTGCGCCGTGACCAGGTGCGCGCCTAGTAACGTACCCACAAGCTTTTCAAGTTCATGCAGATTTGTTACGCGCTTTACGCCGCCCGCCTTGCCGCGCCCACCCGCGTGTATCTGTGCCTTGACCACCCAGCCTGCTCCCCCGCCATCGCTCAAGCCGTGCGCAACGGCCAGTGCCTCACTGACCGAGCGTGCCGACATACCTTGGGGTACGGGGATTTCGTATGCCACAAGGAGCTGTTTTGCCTGAAACTCGTGCAGGTTCATAAGCGCTTCGCAAAAGGCGTTATTGTGGGGGAAATGGGCGATTTAATCAAAATAGGGTATGCTAACCACTCCTCCTTTTTCGCACTGCCCATAATGCGCTTCTTCTTCATTGCCCTGTTTATCTGGCTAGTCATTGTGGTAGCACGCAGTTACTTTAGCCGCGCCTCGCGCGTGCGTCAGCAACCCACGCGCATCGGCACAATGGTGCGCTGCGATATCTGCGGGTTGCATGTGCCGGAGACCGAGGCGCTCAGAAAACACGATAAATATTATTGCTCTGCACAGCATCGCGATGAGATAGAAAAACGCGCGCCTTGAGCTGCACACCAACAATCGCCCTATTACGGGAACTCCACGCTTTGAGCAAGATTTTATGGTGGCAAGGCGTTGCTGCCTTAGTCGAATCGGCAGGCGACTCAATACTGTTGCCCGATCTTCGGGGCAAATAATCCACGCCGCCACCCCGGTTTTTAATAAACGGAATACCGAAAACTATGTCATCCCTATTGACCTATTGGCAGGATAGGCTTCACGCGGGCACGACCGGCGAATCCCCGCAAACCTGGTCGGCACTGGGCTTGCTCACCCTTTACCGTTTAGCCCTGGCCAGCCTTCTGCTCCTCTTTATGATGAGAAAGGGGCCTCCCGCGCCGCTCGGGGAAAGCGATACCCAACTATTTCTCGTGCTGAGCATTGCCTACGTGGTATTTGCCCTCATCTGCGCGAGTAGCCTGCTCAGGCGCCAGCCCTCATTTCGTTCGCAAGTCTATGCTCAGGTGCTATTCGACATCGCCTTTATCACATTGATGACGCACACCAGCGGCGGCATTAACAGCGGGCTTAACATGCTCTTGGTAGTGGACATTGCGGCCAGCGGTATCCTGGCCAGTGGCCGTGCCGTCATTTTTATCGCTGCTATCGCCACCCTTACAACGCTTGGCGAGCAGATCTACTCACACCTGCTCCATATGGCGGATGCCGGTGGTTATACGCAGGCGGGCGTGCTTGGTGCGACCTTTTTTGCCACCGCTATTCTGGCTCACTTACTGGCAAAACGGACATTTATCAGTGAGCATCTGGCTGCTCAGCGAGCCGTGGATCTGGCCCAGATGGCGCAGCTTACCGAGTACGTTATTCAGCGCATGCAGACCGGTATCGTGGTGTTGGATGCCGCCGATGAAATGCGCCTGATGAACGAATCCGCATGGCACCTGCTGGGCATCCAGCCCGGCAGCCAACGCCAGCGGCTGGAGCAGATCTCGCCCGATCTGGTAAAGTTAATGGCATCCTGGCGCGAGAATGCCCTATCGGAACCCGTCAGTTTCCGGCCCTCGAATACCGCAGCGGATATCCTGCCCCGCTTCGCCGCACTGGGTCCCGGCACGGCCTCGGGAACCTTGATATTTTTAGAAGATACCTCGGGCATCGCGCAGCAGGCACAACAACTCAAATTGGCATCCCTGGTTCGCCTCACCGGCAGCATCGCGCATGAGATTCGCAATCCGCTGGCGGCGATCAGCCATGCCGGACAGTTGCTGGAGGAGTCGGTGGCACTCGATAGCGGCGAGTCGCGTCTTGCGCAAATCATTTGCACGCAGTCCCAGCGCATGAATCGCATTATCGAAAATATGCTGCAAATCAGCCGACGTGAACGTTCGCGTCTCGAAGATTTCGAGCTGAAGCCCTGGCTGGACGAATTCACTAGCGAGTTTGCGCGCAGTCACCACATCGATCTCGGCCAGATCATTGTGGAGCACAGCGAACAAAATATCACCTTGCGCATGGACCCCAGCCAGATGCATCAGATCCTGTGGAATTTATGCGATAACGGTTTGCGCTATGTCGACCAGGATGTCCATCTAAAATTAAAACTGCGTAGCGGCCTGCTGAAGGAAGTGTATGCCCCTTTTTTGGACATCATCGATTTTGGCTGTGGCATCGAACCGGAAATCATCCCGCGCATATTCGATCCATTCTTTACAACGGAAGAGGCCGGCACCGGGCTTGGACTTTATATCGCGCGTGAACTTTGCGAATGTAATCAGGCGCGTCTCAGCTACATCGCGATGCCCACAGGCGGCACTTGCTTCCGCATCACCTTCGCAGACCCCAGGCGGCGGCAATTATCTTGAGCGGCGGTAAACTGCGCGACGCTTTCCAATCAGGGCGCATCATTGTATATTCGCCATAACCGAATGCTGCCGTGTTGCGGTACCTAGTCCGATAAACAAAAAATTCAAACGCCTCGAACGCTACGTCATTAGCGGGCGCTGGCGCGGAGCTTGCGCGACTCTTCTACTGCTTACTACAGGAATACCATAGCCATGCCACAACACCTTGCACTCGTAGTGGACGATGAACCGGATATTCGTGAGCTCCTGGAGCTTACCCTGGGGCGTATGAACATCGATACCTACGCCGCTGAATCGGTTACTCAGGCGCGCGCACTCTTATTAAAACATCACTTCGATATATGCCTCACCGATATGCGCCTGCCCGATGGCAATGGGATTGAACTGGTGCAACACATTCAGCAGTCCAATCCCGAGCTGCCCGTTGCCGTGATTACCGCCTACGGCAACATGGAAACCGCTATCACGGCGCTCAAGGCGGGGGCCTTCGATTTTGTTTCCAAGCCCATTGAACTGCAAGTGCTGCGCAATCTCGTCAGCACCGCGCTAAAACTCTCCGATCGGCCGGTGCCGATGCCACGCACCTCCAGCCTGACCCTGCTGGGCGATTCGCCGGTCATGATGACGACTCGGGCCATGATCGCCAAGCTCGCGCGCAGTCAGGCACCGATTTATATCAGCGGTGAATCGGGCACCGGCAAGGAACTCGTGGCCCGGTTGATTCATGAGAAGGGGCCGCGCGCAGACCGGCCCTTTATCGCCGTCAATTGCGGTGCCATCCCCGAGCACCTCATGGAGAGTGAATTCTTCGGTTATAAAAAGGGCAGCTTTACCGGAGCCACCGCCGACAAACCCGGCCTATTCCAGGTTGCCGAGGGCGGCACCTTGTTTTTGGATGAGGTCGCCGACCTTCCCCTGCACATGCAGGTGAAATTGCTGCGCGCGATTCAGGAAAAGGCCGTGCGCCCGCTAGGCATACAAAAGGAGATTGCTATCGATGTGCGCATCTTGAGCGCTACGCACAAAGACCTCGCCAATCTCGTCAAAGAGGGGACATTCCGCCAGGATTTGTTCTATCGCATTAATGTCATCGAGCTGCATGTGCCCAGTCTGCGCGAACGTCCGCAAGACATCGCTGCCCTTGCCGAGCATGTCCTGGCTCGTCTTGCCCAGCAAGGTAACATCATCAAACCCGACCTGACCGAAGCAGCCATGGAAACCTTGCTCAAGTATCTGTTTCCGGGCAATGTGCGCGAACTAGAGAACATCCTGGAGCGTGCAATTACCCTGTGCGAAGGGAATACTATCGATGTGCAAGACCTGCAACTTCCGCAACAATTCGATGCGGATACGGTCGCCGACTCCGACAAATTATCGCTCGAACCTTATCTGGACAATATCGAAAAAGAGGCCATCGTAAAGGCCCTGGAACAGGCCCGCTACAACAAAACCGCCGCCGCAAAATTGCTGGGGATTACCTTCCGCGCCTTACGCTACCGCCTGAAAAGATTAGGATTGGATTGATTTGACAGAGTAGCGCGCGCTGCTTCTTTCAAAACCAGCGTTTGCGGCGGAAATAAATTAGCATGCCGACTATCATGACAACAATCACCATCCAGACGAACAAGTAGCCGTACCTCCAACTAAGTTCTGGCATATTCCACGGGCTAGTACGATCGAAATTCATGCCGTAAATACTGGCGATAAATGTCGGCGGTGTAAACAGCATCGCGATAACTGTAAGTACGCGCATTACCTCGGTGAGGCGGTTGGTCGTATTGGATAAATGCACATCCAGCATGCTCGCCGCCATTTCGCGATAACTTTCCACAACGTCCATCGCCTCCACGGCGTGATCGGAAGAATCGCGCAAATAAATCTTCACCTCGGCACAGAATAAATCCTGATCCTCGTG
>JAYSPZ010000032.1:0-7010 GCA_043721815.1 Gammaproteobacteria bacterium
TATCTAGGCTCGCAGATCGAGGCCCGGCTAAAGGAATTGAAAGATGAACTGGCGCTTGAGGCTAAACGGTAATCCCCAAAGCCGCGCCAATCGGCTATAATTTAACCTCAGCGGGCGTGTGTACAAGTACTGCGTATACCTGCGCTATAGATGAACAAACGCCCTGGCAACCGATGTCGTGCCCGTATAAATCACAGGAGTTAAGCAGTGACGATAGCCAGTTCGCGCCGCGTTTTTCTCAAAGGTAGTTTCACCATCGGCGTTTTTGCGCTGGCCGCAAGCTTGGGCATTACCCTGCCGCGACGCGCCATGGCGGCCTGGCCGGCCTCCGCCTTTGACGCGAAAAAGGTGGATGACGCGCTGCATGCCTTATTCGGCAAGGCCGATCTTATTGACCGGCCCGACGATATTGTATTGAATGCGCCCGATCTGGCGGAAAATGGCGCGGTGGTGCCTGTCACGGTGCAGAGCAAGCTGACTGGGGTCGAATCGATTACCCTGCTGGTGGATAAAAATCCGAACGCACTGGTGGCCCGCTTTAATCTGGCGAAAAATACCCGTACCTATATAAAGACCAATATCAAAATGGCGGAGACCTCCAACCTCATCGCAGTGCTCAAGGTCGGCGATAAACTGTATAGCACACGCCGCGCAGTGAAGGTCTCCCTCAATGGCTGCGGTAATTAACAACATTGCAACACCGCGCGACTCACGCGCTTAAGGTAAACTATGGCAAGCCAAATTAAGATACGCGCCACCCTGGAAGATGGCGTAACCACGCTCAGAACGCTCATGATCCATCCGATGGAAACCGGCCTGTTCAAAGACAAGAAGACCGGCGAACCCATCCCTGCGCATTTCATCAAGGAAATAAGGTGCGAGCATAATGGCGGCGTAGTGTTGGACGTTGAGTGTGGCATCGCCATTTCCAAAAACCCTTATCTGTCATTCAGCTTCACCGGGGGACAGAAAGGCGATGCCGTGAAGGTAAGCTGGGTCGATAATAACGGTGCACAGGACTCTGCCGAGGCAACTATCGCTTAACGGGTCGTTTATTACCCCTATTTAAGCTGCGGATTTAGCTTGTTCCTTCTGCCGTATCTACTATGTGATTTGTGCCATGAGTCCTAATAACTAATGCAAATCGGACCGTACAAACTTCTTAACAACCTTGTACTCGCACCGATGGCCGGTGTCACCGACCGGCCCTTCCGCCAGTTGTGCAAGAATCTTGGCGCAGGCATGGCGGTTTCCGAAATGGTGTCCTCCAATTCCCTGCTATGGGGCAGCGCAAAGACACTGCGGCGCGCCAATCATGAGGGCGAGACCGAGCCGCGCTCGGTACAGATCGCCGGTGCCGATCCGCAGATGATGGCGCAGGCCGCAAAATATAACGCGGACAAGGGCGCGCAGATCATCGACATCAATATGGGCTGTCCGGCTAAAAAAGTGTGCAATGTCATGGCGGGTTCGGCCTTGCTGCAGGACGAGTCGCTGGTCAGCAGCATCCTCGCAGCCGTGGTGGCCGCAGTCGATGTGCCGGTCACGCTCAAGATCCGCACCGGCTGGGACAAAGACCATCGCAACGGCGTGAGCGTCGCGCGCATCGCCGAACAGTGCGGCATTCAAGCCCTCGCCGTACACGGCCGCACGCGCGCCTGTGCCTATACCGGCGAGGCCGAATACGACACCATTGCCGCGATCAAGGCAGCAGTCACTATACCGGTCATTGCCAACGGCGATATTCGCACCCCCGAGCAGGCCAGGTTCGTACTCGATTACACGCGCGCCGACGGCATTATGCTGGGCCGCGCCGCGCAGGGGCGACCATGGATCTTCAGCAGCATCAACCACTATTTGACGACCGGCGAGAAACTCCCCGAACCCACCATTAAAAAAGTGCGTGAGATCATGCTCGGCCATTTGGAAAATCTTTATGAATTCTACGGTGAACACACCGGCATCATGATGGCGCGCAAACATGTTTCCTGGTACAGCAAGGGACAACCTAGCGGCGGTGCCTTCCGACAAGCGGTCAATGCCGCAGGTAGCATTGAACAACAATTGGCCTTAACGCATGAATTTTTCGACGGATTGGCGGATACTGCCTGCACCGCTGACCTTGCCACCCAAGAGTTGGCTGCATGAGAAAATTGGTCTCTAACCCCAAGGTACGCCTGAATACTTCCGAACGGCGCAAAGCACCCTTACGCGAAGCGGTACAGGTCGCGCTGGAGACCTACTTCAAAAATCTGGATGGCGATCACCCCTGTGAGCTTTATCAAATGGTGCTGAGCGAGATCGAGCCGCCCCTGCTGCAAACGGTAATGAACTACACTTGCGGCAATCAGAGTAAGGCGGCGGAAATGCTCGGCATGAACCGCAGCACGCTACGTAAAAAACTTGCTCAGTACGGTCTCGACAAATAAACCCGGTCTTCCAAAATATTAAGTCGCTAACTGGCGCGGTGTTCCATTTTCACTCTGGCTTTGTAATCCATGCCCATCATTAAACGCGCACTCATCAGCGTCTCGGACAAGACCCATGTGGTAGAGTTCGCCCGTGGCCTGCGGCAATTCGGGGTGGAGATTTTATCAACCGGTGGCACCGCAAAACTACTTGCCGATAATGGCATCGCCGTCACCGAGGTCTCCGATTACACCGGTTTTCCCGAGATGATGGACGGCCGCCTGAAGACACTGCATCCAAAAATTCATGGCGGCATACTCGGACGGCGCGGTCTCGATGATTCGATCATGGCGCAACACGGCATCGCCCCACTCGATCTCGTGGTGGTCAATCTCTACCCGTTCGAAAACACCGTGACCCAGCCCGGCTGTGACCTGGCTACGGCAATTGAAAATGTCGATATCGGCGGACCGGCCTTGCTGCGCGCCGCCGCCAAGAATTTTGCCGCCGTCAGCGTGATAGTGGATACCGCCGACTACGCAGCCGTGCTTGCCGAAATGAAGGCTGACAAGGGCAGTGTCGGTGCTGCACTGCGCTTTTCGCTGGCGGTCAAGGCCTTCGAACATTGCGCGCGCTACGATGGCGCGATCGCCAATTATCTGGGCCGCATAAATGAAAAGTCCGCGCAGCACAGTAATTTTCCGCGCACCTACAATATGCAATTCACCAAGCGCCAGGATTTACGCTACGGCGAGAATCCCCACCAGAAGGCGACATTTTATGTGGAACCTAAGCCGCCACGCGGATGTGCAGCCAGCGCCGTCCAGCACCAGGGGAAGGAACTTTCCTTCAACAATATCGTCGATACCGATGCCGCGCTCGAATGCGTGAAGATATTTAACGAGGGTCCCGCGTGCGTAATCGTGAAACACGCCAACCCCTGCGGCGTTGCCATCGGCGCAAATATTCTCGAAGCGTATCAAAACGCTTATCGCACCGACCCTAGCTCCGCCTTCGGAAGCATTATTGCCTTCAATCAAAACCTGGATGCGGTTACCGCAAAGACCATTCTCGAGCGTCACTTTGTCGAGGTAATCATTGCTCCGCTGATCGAGCAAGATGCGTTGGCATTGCTTGCCGCCAAACCGAATATACGCGTACTGAGTTGCGGACCCTGGGACGTGCCGCAACCTGCCCAGCTCGATTACAAACGCATCATGGGCGGCTTATTAGTGCAGGAGCAGGACATAGCGATGATGGCTGGCGCAGACTTCAAGCTTGTCACGCAACGTCCTCCCAGTGCAGCCGAAATGCAGGACATGCTGTTTGCCTGGAAGGTCGTCAAATTTGTTAAATCAAACGCCATCGTCTACTGCAAAGACAAGACGACCGTCGGCATCGGGGCCGGTCAAATGAGCCGCGTGTACAGCGCACGTATCGCCGCCATCAAGGCCGAGGATGCGGGCTTGAGTGTAACCGGCTGCGTGATGGCCAGCGACGCCTTCCTGCCCTTCCGCGACGGTCTGGATTCGGCTGCTGCGGCTGGTGTCAGTGCCGTGATTCAACCGGGCGGTTCGATGCGCGATCAAGAGGTCATTGATGCCGCCAACGAACACGGCATTGCAATGGTGTTCACCGGTATGCGGCATTTTCGGCATTAGGAATTTTTAATCTCGCCGGTGGAAAAAGGAATCAGCTGCCGGCTGCCCCCAGCATTAAACACGTCGCGCAGGCGACTCTCAATTTAATACAGCGTTAATAAACTGGCCTGCTTATGAACATATTAATCATCGGCTCCGGCGGGCGTGAGCATGCACTTACCTGGAAAATAGCCCAGTCATCGCGTGTGACAAAGATTTTTGTCGCGCCCGGAAATCCGGGTACGGCGCGTGAACCTAAAACCGAGAACACCGCTATCCAGGCTGATGACGTCCCTGCGCTGCTCGATTTTGCGCGGAAAAATAATATAACCATGACGATTGTCGGCCCCGAGATACCACTGGCCTTGGGCATCGTCGATATTTTTAGCGCCGCCGGTCTGCGCTGTTTCGGGCCTAGCCGGAAGGCGGCTCAACTTGAAGCCTCCAAGTCCTTTGCCAAGGATTTTTTTGCGCGCCATAAAATCCCGACCGCAAGCTATGCAAACTTTGCCCAGCTATCCGAGGCATTGGTCTATATTCAGGACAAACCATTGCCCATCGTCATCAAGGCCGATGGTCTGGCGGCCGGCAAAGGCGTGATAATCGCACACAGCCAGGCAGAGGCAAGCCGTGCACTACAGGATATGCTGGGTGATAACCCCGGTGGGCGCGTGGTGATCGAGGAATTTTTGTGCGGCGAGGAGGCGAGTTTTATTGTGATGGTGGATGGCGAACATATTTTGCCGCTGGCTACTTCACAGGATCATAAGACGCGTGATGACGGCGACCGTGGACCCAACACCGGTGGCATGGGCGCTTATTCACCGGCACCGGTCGTCACACCCGAGATTCATGCGCTTATTCTGCGCGATATTATAGAGCCAACGGTGCGCGGCATGTGCGCCGAGGGTACACCTTATACGGGGTTTTTGTACGCCGGTGTGATGATCTCCGCCGACGGCACGTCGCGCATCCTCGAATATAATTGCCGCCTGGGCGATCCCGAGACGCAGCCGATCATGCTGCGTCTCACGTCTGATTTAGTGGATTTAATCGAGGCGGCGCTTGACAAACGCTTGGACCAGGTCCATGCGCAGTGGGACGAACGCGCAGCCGTAGGTGTCGTGCTGGCTGCCGCCGGTTACCCTGGAACTTATCAAAGCGGTGCCGTAATCGAAGGCCTGTCCGGGCCGGAGGGATTCGGCAAAAAAATATTTCACGCCGGTACCGCTACACGGGACGGTGCTATCGTTACGGCAGGTGGCCGCGTTTTATGCGCCTGTGCATTAGGCGCTACCGTGCGCGCTGCACGCGATGATGCCTATGACTTGGTGAAAAAAATTTATTGGGAGGGGATGTATTACCGCACGGATATCGGCTATCGGGCGGTAGCGCGCGAGACCGGTCACATCTAAAAACCTGCTTATCCGCACCGTGTAGGCGTGTTGCTGCGTTAAGCTTCAGCCTTCTTCACACGCTTCGTCCAGCTTTTTTTACAGGCGAGCAACCAACTTTCCAAGACATCGAGGTTAGGTATTATTGCCGGTTCGCCGTTGACGATAACGCGACCGAGTATGAGAGGGCTCGCCTCGGTTTCATGTTCGATAGGCGCAATCTTGCCCTCATCGATCAGCAGGAGCTGAGGTAAACCTTGTGTAACGATAGCAAAGAAATTGATCTCGGGATTTCCGCCGACGGTGTTGACGACTACAATCTTCGAGCGCGGGTCAGGCACAGGCTGGGGTTGTTCGCAGGCGAGCTCAAAGGAAATTAAGGGTATCGATCTGTCGCGCCAGCTTAAACGCCCAAGAACCCATTCTGGAGCGGTCGAAATAGCCTCCGGCTCCACATAAAAAATCACTTCCGCGATGGCGGTATTGGGGAGGATAAGATTATCGCCCTCGATAGGGATAAGCTGGCTGCGCACCGCAGCTCGTGTATCGATCATGCTACTTGCCTTTTATAACGCACGGATTCGCGCTGTTGTTAACGTTGCACTTCCATCCGGTCGCCGAGCAGGTTACCGATATTTTCCAGCAACTCGCTTTCCTGGAAGGGCTTGCCCATGTAATTGTTTACGCCGATTAGTGAAGCGCGATCACGGTGCTTTTGCCCCGTGCGCGAGGTAATCATAATGATCGGGATATTTTTCAGGCGCTCCTCGTTACGCATATGCGTGGCCAGTTCATAACCGTCCATGCGCGGCATTTCAATATCGAGCAGCATGATGTCGGGGATATGATCTTGCAATAAGGCCAGGGCATCGATGCCGTCTTTTGCGGACAGCACACGAATATTATGGCGCTCGAGCAGGCGCGTGGTTACCTTGCGCACGGTAATCGAATCATCCACTACCATAGCGGTGATAAAACCAGGATCGGCCGCAGTAACCGATGCCGCTGTTTGCCGAATGTCTTTGACGACCTTGGCACCCGTAGTGCCCGCACGCACCAGGGCATTGATATCCAGAATCAGCACCACGCGACCGTCACCCAGAATCGTGGCACCCGTTATGCCGCGAATCGTGCTGATCTGCGGTCCGACGGATTTAATGACGATTTCTCGGCTACCTAACAGACCGTCTACTTCCAAGGCTACGCGGTGATCCCCCGCGCGGGCCAGTAATACCGGGTGTTTGCGCTTGGGGCCGGATACGGCATGGCCAGTACTGTTCAACACGGTGTCCAGGTGGGCGAGGTGGTATTCGTAGCCACCGGCACTATACGAAGGCACCTCGGCACCGTAAAACTCCATGAGTTCGTCATAGGACAGTTGCACGACACGCTCGATATTATTTAGCGGTATTGCATAGAGTTCTTCACCCACATGCACCAGGAGCGCGCGATTAATGGACAGGGTAAGCGGCAGGCGCACGGTAAAGTTTGTGCCTTTGCCCTGTTCCGAGAATATCTCCAGGCTGCCGTTTAATTGTTTTATTTCACTATTAACGACATCGAGCCC
>JAYSPZ010000033.1:0-4146 GCA_043721815.1 Gammaproteobacteria bacterium
TGCGGCCTTATTGATCTGCTCGGCGCGAATGTAATTGTACTTGCTGTTGGCGATGCGCGCGCCGGTGGAGGGATCGCGCACGATCACCGGATGCAGAAAGACCATCAGATTGCGCTTGCTTACATTACTGCTGGTGCTGCGAAACAGCGCACCCAGTCCGGGGAGGTCTCCCAGCACGGGCACTTTGCGCACACTCTGCGTGTGGTTGTTGTCCATAAGCCCCCCCAGCACCACGATCTTGCCGTCGTCGACCGTCACGCTGGTCTTAATGGATCGCTTATTGGTAATAAAGCCGGATACGGTCGAGGACTCTACGCTCGAAACCTCTTGCTCGATCTCCAGCGAAACCGCATCGCCCTCGTTGATCTGGGGCTTGATCTTGAGTTTCAGGCCCACATCCTGGCGCTCAATGGTTTGAAACGGATTGGCCAGCCCGCCCGTGGTCTGTTGCGTGCCGGTCAGGAAGGGCACATTCTGGCCGACCACGATCTCGGCCTCTTGATTGTCCATGGTCACCAGGGTCGGCGTAGATAATACATTGCTATCGGCATCCGAGAGGAGCGCCGTAATCAGTACCCGCAAATCGGTAAAGCCGCCCGAGCCAAACACGCCCAGACTGACACCGGATGCCGCCAAGTTACCGGAATCCACGGCAATACCGGGCACCCCTTGGACAAGCCCCGCGCCCCCGACGACACCGCCCACACGACCACCGCCAAGGACATATTGCACGCCCAGTTGCGCCGCCTTGGTGGCGGAGACCTCAGCGATCACCGCCTCAACCACGACCTGGGCACGCCGAATATCCAATTGGCGGATCACGGCCTGAATCGAGGCGAACTGGGCCGGGGAGGCGGTAATGACCAGCGAGTTGGTGGCCTCGTCCGCCTGAATTTTCAGCTCGACCTGATTACTTGGATTACCGGCCACCCCCGGTAAAAACTGGCCGGGCACCAAGGGACTCCTGGGTAGGCCGTCCGTTGGGGGCGGCAGTGCAAAGGCCGGGATTTCGGCCCCGCCCTTGCCTGATGCGCCGCTGGAATCCTGGCCCCGGCGTGCCGGGACACCGGTCAACACCTCGACCAGATCGGTCGCCTTGGCATAGCGCAGGTAAACCACATGCGTATCGCCGCCGCCATCATCGATCTGCGTATCGAGCTGGCCGATCGTGGCACGGATGCGCAGACGGTTGGCCTTTTCCCCGCTGATCAGGATGGTGTTGGTGCGCTCATCCGCAATCAAGGTGGTGCGCGATGCGGTCGGGTCGGCCTGTACGTTTTGCTGCTCCAGCGTGGTTAAAATGCGCACAAGCTCGGCGGCAGAGGCATATTGCAGGTGGATTATTTCGACCTCATCGGTACTGGGCCGGTCGATGTTGCGGATCAGCTTGGCCAGGCGGTCGGTGTTAGCGGCGCGATCGGAAATAATCAGCATATTATTTTCTGGAAAGGCCGCCATGTGCGCCTGCGGACTGGCCAGCGGACGCAGAATCGGCACGAGTTGCGCCGCCTGCACATTGCGCAATTCAACCACGCGCGTCACGATCTCATCCCCCTCGCCTGCGTTCTGATTATCCACTGTGGGGATATCGTTAAACTTGGCGTTGGCATCGGGAATAATCTTGATGGCCTTGCCCGCCGGCACGGCGGCGAAACCGTTTACCTCCAGCACCGACAAAAACACCTTATAAATTTCATCCTTTTCCATGGGCCGCGACGAAATGATGGTGACGCGGCCGTTAATGCGCGGATCGACGATAAAATTCTTGCCGGTGATGTCCGCCACGGTGGTAATCAAGGCGCGGATATCGGCATCCTTGAAATTCAAGGTTGCGGGTTCGGCGACGACCAGCATAGGGACAAGCATGAGCGCAGCGAGCATACAGCCGTGCGCTTGCGTGATGAGGCGCGCTAAGGTTTTCGCTGTATAAACGCTAAAACACCTGAACATATGGGATCCTTTGTATGATTTATCGTTTGAATGCAGGGATTATTCGTTGATACGGGCACCCAGGGTTTTACTTTCGCCGTTGCGTTCGACAACGACTTGAAGCTCACTCGCCGTGGCAAGGTTCTGCATAATCTCGAAGGCCTTGGCGGGATTATCCAGCGCGACACCATTGACTGCCGTTACCACATCTCCCGGCTGAAATCCCAAATTACTGAACAGGCCGGGGTCGCTTCCCGGCTGGATGCGATAGCCCTTGAATTTGGTGCCCTCGTGTACCGGATCGGCCTGGGCCAAACCCACCAGGCTCTGCGGATTGGCGGCGAGTACATCACGATAGTTGCGCAAGGCCGCACCAATATCAGCGGACTGCGCGGTACTACCTGTCGCCCCACCCCCGGCATTAGGCGGTGATATGCCTTGTGCTTCAGGATTTTGAATACCCCCTGCCGACAATGCCGTGGGTAAATTACCCGGCTGCGCCGCTTTCACCTCCGCCGACCCAGTCGTCAGGCTGTCCTTGACCAGAGCCAGGGCCTCATCCTGATGGTTGCGCGTGAGGATGATATGGTCCACATAAATTTCCTTTAGTACCGCATCCTCGGGAAGCTGGGCATTCACGGCGTAGGAGTCTTCCTTGCCCGCCGCATCGGCAATTATCGCCCGGGCATTATGCGCATCCTGCGAGGCGATAATGCCTTTTAAGATTAATCGCAAGGGTGTTTGCGGAACCGCCACAGGCGGCGTGGAACCCGCGATGTTTTCGGCCTGCGGTTCGCCGAACAGATGTAACGCGGCCAGACTTGTGTGTGTCGGCCCGGTTGGCGCGGCACTGGAATGGGTGATCGTCTGTAGCACGGGGGGCCTATCCGCTGGAGGCAGAGCAGGCCAGGCCAGCCAGGTAAGTTGCGTGAGGGAGTAGGCCAAGACGATAACCAACCCGGCATTGATAAAGGGAATGAGGCGCTGCGTGAGCCTCCTTGACAACATCTGTGTCAAGGAGCCATTCCAGCCGATAGATGTCATAACTTACCCTGCATCTGCATCTGGCTCCGGCGAGTGACCGGATACCGTGACTCTGGCGGCAATCTTAGCAGAGCCGCCCAAGCGGGGAAAGGCTGCGGCTTGGGGTAGAGGGATATTGCCGGCTGCGCTTGGGTAAATCGTGCCTGGCGCAGCCTCGCTTACTTTACTGTCTACGCAGGGACATCCCCCTTGAGGCCAGGTTCGCAGAGGTAGCCCTGGAGCGTGTTCGCGTGATCCCCACGACTGTGCTGCACCCTGAGATAAGGCAAAAGATACGCTGCCAGACGTTGTTGATCGGCTTGATCCAGATAACGAAATGACGTTATTCGATTACGGCAATTCATGGCCCCGCAGCCACAGGGAAAGCCGGTAAAATCCTCCTCATCAATCGCGGTGCTGTAGTCCCAGGTAATTTCCTCGTCGGCATGAATATCACGCAAGGCAACCAGGCTGAGATCATCGGCCAATGCTGCATTGGGATCGCAACTGTGATTTACAAAATCATCTGCCTCACCGGAAGGCCCCAGGTAAAGCTCAGGGCCTATCTGCAAGTGATAGTCATTGAAATCCACCTGCGTGACCTGTAATACCGGCCCGGCAAATTGCAATATTCCGGTGCCGCGTGCCATAGGCTGGGCGGCGAAAACCCCGCGCCCATGCTGCGGACTTTCGCGTACATACACCTTCACGATGATCCCGCCGACCGTTGATTTTCTACTAATGGATAGGCCAGCCAATCGCGTGGCTTGAGAAAGACATCATACAATTTTGCCTCCGGCGTGCCAGGCTCGGGCATCCAGTTGTAGCGCCATTTCACCAGCGGTGGCAGCGACATCAATATGGACTCGGTGCGCCCGCCGGATTGCAACCCGAATAATGTGCCACGATCATAGACGAGATTAAATTCCACATAACGCCCGCGCCGATACAATTGAAAATCGCGCTCGGACTCGCCGTAAGACAGGTGTTTGCGCCGCGCCACAATCGGCAGGTAAGCAGGCAATAAATGATTGCCCACGCTTTGCATGAAACTAAAGCACTGCGCGAAACTGCCCTCGTTGAGGTCATCGAAAAATAGACCGCCGATGCCGCGTGGCTCGTTGCGATGTTTCAGGAAAAAATACTCGTCGCACCATTTTTTATAGCGCGGGTAAATCTCGGTACCGAACGGCG
>JAYSPZ010000034.1:0-3957 GCA_043721815.1 Gammaproteobacteria bacterium
GAATACGCCGATTTCCTCCGGGTGCACATGGGCGCCGCGCGGAGGATTTTTGCGTATGGGCTGCACGCGATGCTGGGCGCGGCTCGCAATCACGCCGGAAAAGATCAGCGCGACGATGGCGGCGATAAAGGCATCGGCCACATGCAGCGCCGGCACACCGGCGATCCACATCATGGTAGTGGTGGTATCGCCGATCACGGAGCCCGCGCCGCCCGCGTTGGCCGCCGCGACGATGGCGGCGAGGTAGCCCACCGTCACGCGGCCATTAAATACATTTTTCGCCATCACCCCGCCGATCACCGCTGCCGCGATGTTGTCGAGAAACGTGGAGAGCAGCCAGATCAGGGTGAGCAGCATGAATCCGCCCTTCCAGTCGTCCGGCAGCCAGCGCGGCAGCAGTTCCGGTACGCCGGAGTCCTCAAAATGCCTGGCGAGCATCGCAAAGCCGATCAACAGGCCGAACAGATTGAGCAGCAAATGCCACTCGTGAGCCAGATGGGGGAGCAGATCAAAGTCTGTGTACAGGAACTTGTAGGCAAGGATCAACGCCAACCCCGTCAGCGTGACCTCCAGCGTGCGGCGGTGAAATACCGCTACGCCTGTCAGTGTGAGGCCGAAAAAAACGAATTCGATGGGAATGCCGAGCAACGCAAATCCAGTGCTGGGCACGCCTTCTTCAATGGCGCTGGCCGCGGCTGGGAACAAGCCGAACAACAGGCTCGCAGCAGCGCAGGCGATGCCCCGATGTCGCACCGGCATGCTGTAAATTGACATTCGCGAAGTCTCCTTATAATTATTTGCTAATAACCAAGATGTTTCCGCAAGCTTTACTTGAAAGTTTAGGGAACCTCTGATGTGTCGTCATTCCGGGCGAACCCCGGACTTGATTCGGGGGTAGACCCGGAATCCAGTGCTGTAAATTCAATGGGTTGCTGAATTCCCGCTTTCGCGGGAATGACGTTTCTCGAATTAATCAGACCTTCCTTAGTTAGAGATACAGGAGTGCCTTGCGGGTTATGAGTTGTGTGGCACGGATTGCTGCCTATAATACATGACGCATCTTGTTTGTCGTTTCTGCATTAGCCCATAACTTAGAATACTTGGCGAAAAGGAGGGATTAAATTCATGAGCGACTTAAAAACAAATTTGCCCGTGCTTGGGCAGTCGGGCCGCGCTACAGGCGGTTTGATCGAGCGGTTTCCTGATAGAGGTCACACGGACCCTGCGCAGCTTCCGGCCGCCGGAAAATTATTGGCCTTTATACTGGCTATTGCCGTGATGGGCATCATGCGCACGCGCGGTGTGCATGTGCGCGCTACCCCGCCGATCTTGCTGCTCGCGCAGCGCTTCGGCCTGACCAAACGCTACACCCTGCTACTCAAATTTCTAGCGCGCGTCCCCGGCTAAGCCTAGGGTCTTACATGCGGAGTTAATAAAAAAATAAGCCGCCCAACTGCGGCGGCTTATCGATTTGGTAGTTACTGAAAAACAGCCTGCCGTTGGTCACACGCTTAATATTTTGGCGTACCTCACTTTTACTTCTGAGGAAACAATACCAAGGTTTGTTCGCGCGTTTGATTGCCATCGGATGCGCTCAACTTAACTTCATAGCGCGTGCCGGGGACAGCGAAGCGCGGCTGAAAGTTGAAGCTGAAATAGCCTTGCGAGTCACTGCGCACGGTACTGTCCAGAATATTCTGGTTGACTCCGAACAGGCCCGCCAGCGAGGCCGTGGCATTCACTCGCACATCAATATTGGTATTGGGCGCACTGCGTCCACGCACCTCCACCGGCCCACTGCCGCTGATCGTCGCATTATTCGCCGGACTGGTTATTTCCAAGGGCAGGCGCGTAGGTACATTAGAGCTGGCTACTTCGAAGCGCCAACTGGTGCGTACCGACTGCCCTGCCAGGTCTTTAGCCGAGACTTCGACGCGATGGTCTCCGTACGGTAAGCTGGAACTGGGCTGGTAACTGAAGAAGTTGGAGGTGATAACCGCTTGGCTGGTAATATCCCGTCCGTCCAGTTTAATCTGCACAGTACGCGGATCAACGCCGGAACCGGCCCCATCATCGAAGCTGCCAGAGATAAACAGACGGCTCTGCGCCGAGACGACCTCATTGTTTTGCGGCGCGAGATTTTTGATAAGCGGCGGATCATTGTCTTTAACCAGAGGCTGGTCCAGGCGTTTACTCACCGTCTCGCTGCCTTGGACGAGCGTGCCGGTGATCTTGACACCGGGAGGGAAGTTGTCCTGGCGGCGTATCGTGTAACGTGCCTCATAAACCCCCAATCCGGCAGTCGTTTCCGTCATCGGCATATTGCTGGTTACGCCTTCAATGGTGAAGCTGGCCTTGGCACGCGGTGTGCCGGTGAGCTTGAAATTGAGGTCGTTGCCCGGTTCGATTGCATCCACCGCCGTCAGGGTGAAAAGTTCGATGCTTAATGGCCCTGATGTCGAAGGTATACTCGTGGCCGGGGCGACTGTGCTGGCGCTCGTGACGACCAGCCGCTCGTCCAGGGGGGTACGGCGGCTGCTCCTGCTCTTCTTTTTCAGTGTCGCGTAAATGGTGCTCTTGGTTGTTATCTTGTCGCGACTGCGAATAGTGTATTCGCCTTCATATTCGCCTGGATCGACCTCTTCCAGATTAATTGTGCGGGTAACGCCGCTGATGCGTACGCTGGCTTTGCCGTCGGGCGTGCCAGTCAGGGTAAATATCAGGTCGTTCCCCGGGGTTAAGGTTTCTATGGGTTCGACGTTGAAGCTGTCGATGACCGGGACGGGGGTTGCCGCCTGGGCGGATATCGGAACGAAGCTTAGTGGTCCCAGCAGGGCCAATATCAAAAATACAGTGCGTGAAGACATAAGACCTCCATGATCGTAATTGTCTGGCGATAGGCGGTGGGGCCAGTCTTTACCGTTACATACAGTATACAGGCTTGCCAAAACAGATGCCGGTGGGGAACCCACTTCCAGATCCAGTATACCCCAAGATTAGCCAGATTTGGTTTAACTTAGAGCGATTTACAGGGCATGGGAAACCTGCAAAATCGAGCACAAGCGAAGGCCAAATAACTTATAATAAGCCTCGGCAAATATAAGACACAGAGTAGCGCATGACAGCTCCCTTGTTTTCCTCCAACTTAACCAGTCTGCCGCTGGTACAGCGCGGTAAGGTACGCGATATCTACGCCGTCGATGCCGCGCATATGCTGATTATTACCACGGACCGCCTGTCGGCCTTCGATGTCGTGTTGCCCACGCCAATACCCGGCAAGGGCGCTACGCTCACGGCCCTGTCGAATTTCTGGTTCGCGCGTACAACGCATATCGTGCCCAATCACCTGAGCGGCATCGCGCCCGAGTCCGTCGTGCAGAACGAGCAGGATCGCGTGCAGGTAGAGAGTCGCTCCGTGGTGGCGCGGCGCTTAAAACCCTTGCCGATTGAGGCCATCGTGCGCGGCTATCTGGTCGGCTCGGGCTGGAAGGAGTATCAAAAGAGCGGTGCGGTGTGCGGCATCAGTCTACCGTCCGGGTTGCGTGAGGCCGAGCGGCTGCCCGTGCCGCTCTTTACCCCCTCGACCAAGGCCGAGATGGGCGCACACGATGTGAATATCGGTTTTGCTGAGGCCGCGCGGCTGATTGGGGGCGATCTCGCAGAGCAGGTGCGTGCTGTCAGTATCGCGCTGTACCAGGAGGCCGTGGCCTATGCTGCTGGACGCGGCATTATCATTGCCGATACCAAGTTCGAGTTTGGTCTGGACGAAGCGGGCACGCTGACGCTCATCGACGAGGCCTTGACGCCGGATTCCTCGCGTTTCTGGCCGACGCATGAATACCGGCCTGGTAGCAATCCGCCGAGTTTCGACAAGCAGTTTGTGCGCGATTACCTGGAAGGTATAGGCTGGAACAAATCCCCGCCCGCGCCGGAATTGCCCGCCGATATTGTGGCGTG
>JAYSPZ010000035.1:0-3269 GCA_043721815.1 Gammaproteobacteria bacterium
GTGCTGCCCGCCCGACACCTCTCCGGTCATCGACACCCCGGCCGTTGTCGAACTCATTCATCAACGCGCCACGCAAGCGGGCTTTGCCCGCGTTGTCACTCTCGGCGCCCTGACGCAGGGCTTGGCCGGCAGCCAACTCAGCGAGATGATGGCGCTGAAACAGGCCGGTTGCGTCGGCCTCAGCAATGCCCTGCGGCCGGTCGGCAATAGCCTCGTCATGCGCCGCGCCATGGAATACGCCGCCACGCACGACATCACCGTATTCCTGCACGCCGAGGATGCCGCGTTGCGCAATCAAGGATGCGCACACGAAGGCGCGGTCAGCACGCGCCTGGGCCTGCCCGGCATTCCCGAATCCGCTGAGACCGTAGCCATCGCGCGCGACTTATTGCTCATCGAACAAACCGGTGTGCGTGCGCACTTCTCGCATCTCTCCAGTGCACGCGCCGTGCAGATGATCGCGCAGGCGCAAAGCGACGGCCTGCCGGTGACCGCCGACGTCAGCGCCCATCAACTGTTTCTCACCGAAATGGACATCAGCGATTTCAACAGCGACTGCCACGTCATCCCGCCGCTGCGCACGATGCGCGACCGCGACGGCCTGCGCCAAGGTGTGAGCAATGGCACACTCACGGCGATCTGCTCGGATCATCAACCCCACGAGATCGATGCGAAACTCGCCCCGTTCATGTCTACCGCGCCCGGCATGTCCGCCCTCGAAACCTTGCTGCCGCTCACGCTGCGTCTGGTTGATGAAGGCGTGCTCAGGTTAAGCGAAGCCCTGGCGCGAGTCACGTATTTGCCCGCACGCATCCTGGGTTTGACCGCGGGCACATTGGCCGTCGGCAGGCCGGCCGATATCTGCATCTACGACCCCGAATCCTCTTGGACCTTCGATAAAAACAAGCTGGTCAGTTGCGGCCATAACACGCCATTTTCAGGCTGGGAATTTAAAGGACGGGTAACGTACACGTTGTTGGAGGGAGGGTTAGTACACGAGGTTTGTGGTATACGTTGACCCTGTTACAAGAAAAGCCAATGACGTAGCGTGGGTGTAGCGTAGCGCAACCCGCCGGGCAACTGTTATTAATGGATTACGCTAAGTTCCATTCATCTTACGCTTGCTCAATCTACTGTCCCTGCGCGCCCCTTCAACAATTAATTTCCACACACAGAGCAATTTGAAACTCTAGTTATTGCGATTACAAACCATACAGGAAGCCAGATTCCTAAGGTTATTACTGATAAAATTAGATGTAATAAGTGCGACGTAGCTGGTTTGAAGTGCATAGTCTGTTTGTTGCATTTCTGGCACTTTCTCATGATTTGATTCGTGGCCATCTTTTTCTCCTTATCGTTACACGATAAATAGGTATCTGATTATGATATAGCTTTTACCTTGGATTCCACTGAGCTACATCCAAGCTACGACCCTATGCACTGCCCGGATCAAGCATCCGGATGCCTTTGAAATAACTCTTGTAGAAATCCTTATCCCGGGTAAGTAAGCGGTCACATTGCGTCTTCGCATGTGCTCCGATTAAAAAATCGGCTGCTACCCGCTCGCGCCTGCCTCCGGCCAAACGATATTTTCCCCATGCTTGCCCCGCCGCCAACGCCGTTTCTTGCGTGATAGGGGAAAACATTATGCCGAGGTCATCCATAGTTCTCAGGAAGGATTCCTTGCTATCAAAGGCAACGCCCGCCTCTGCCCACACAAGTTCGCAAGCCGTTAACGCCCCTTCGTGCATGGCTTGCCTTAAGGCATTAGCTGAGCGTTCACCAAACTTCGGATCAGCGCCGAACACATCAAGCAGAACATTGGTATCAACCGCAGTTATCATGACTTACCGCGCAGTTCAGCCAGTAGTGTATCGGTGCTGAGGCCGGTGCCCAGGCAACCGTATACGCGCCCAACGGGGTCTTCATTACGGGCGACCTTAGCCACTATCAGCTTTCCTCCTATTTCTTGAAAATCCAGCATGGTACCGGCCTTGATGCCCAGCCGGTCACGCAGAACTTTAGGAATAGTCGCCTGCCCACGCTCACCTACTACCGTCTTCATATCGACCTCCAAAAAAAACAAATATAGTACGTATATTAAAGTATGTATACATAAATTAAAAGTACGATCAATCAAAGATCGTTACTCATAATTGCAATTCATCTGCCTGCTTTCAAGTGCTACAGTCCAATTGCCTGTCCCTTATACCGTAAAGAATCACACCCTTCATTCTGTTAAAGTACCCGGCGACCTGAATAATCTTCCATACTACATATTTATGAACAATAAGCCGCACCGCGATACGATCTTCGTCGAAGACGCCATCATCCTCAGCCATCAGGCTTTTCCTAAACAGCAATTCATCCTGCGTGTACAGGCCCCCCAATGCGCTGCGCATGGAAAGCCGGGTAGCTTTGCGCATGTGAGCTGCGGTCCCGCCTTGCCGATGCGCCGACCGCTGTCGATTATGCGTGTCGATGCCGAGGCAGGCTGGGTGGAGTTTTTGTACAAAATTTTAGGTGAAGGGACGCAACTCTTAGCAACACGTGAGGTGGGTGATGCGCTGAGTGTGATGGGGCCGATCGGCATGCCGTTTGTGCCGCATCCCGGCAAGCCGCGCGCGTTGCTCATTGGCGGCGGCGTGGGCATTCCGCCAATGGTGTTTATCGCCGATGTCTTGCGCGGTTTGAATAATAGTTATCAGCCCTTTGTCATTATGGGTTCCGAGGTGCCGTTTCCGTTCACCGCGCGGCCGTCGCGCTTTGTGGTGCCGGGCATGCCGGACGGGGTGATTGCGGCGATGCCGTTAATGGAAGAGTGGGGAATTCCAAGCCGTCTGGCCAGCTTGCAAGGTTATCCGGGGTGCTTCGAGGGCTATGTCACGGAACTGGCGCGCGCCTATCTCGATGCCTTGACTCCCGCACAACGCGCAGAGATTGAGATATTCACCTGCGGCCCGACACCGATGCTCAAGGCCGTGGCAAAACTGGCACGCGACTATGACTTACCTTGCCAGGTTTCACTCGAGGAATTCATGGCCTGCGCGGTGGGCGGTTGCGCGGGCTGTACGGTGTTGGTACAAACGCCGCGCGGCCCGGCCATGAAGCGCGTGTGCGTGGACGGGCCGGTGTTCGAGGCGGCGAATATTCTCGATTTCGTCTAACGTCTATATGCCCTGCTCGTGATCCACGAGTGTTGTGTTCGCCATAGTTGCCCCCAATTTCCCCGTAGCGACCTGGCCCAGCTTAATCATTAAACGCACTTC
>JAYSPZ010000036.1:0-1561 GCA_043721815.1 Gammaproteobacteria bacterium
GGTCAAGATGCGCGATAAGATCCTCACCAGCACCGACGCTGTGGGCAGGCTTGCCGGGATTCCGGTGGTGGTGCAGGCTGTCAATGCGGCCAATAAAAATTCTACGGTGCGCAAGGCACTGGACAAGGTTCTGGGCATCCACCCGGACGCGCTGTTGCCTGAGTATCACAGTGATACGCTGCGCAAGCGCGAGTCCGCGCGTACGCGCGACAACGGTGTGGTAACGGCCGAAGCCACGCCGCACACGCGCGGCAAGGTCGCGCTGTTTGCCACCTGCTACGGTAATTATAACGAGCCGCAGCTCGGCGCGGATTTGATCGCCATCTTCGAGCACAACGGCATACCCGTGCGCCTGGCCGAAAAGGAGCAATGCTGCGGCATGCCCAAGCTCGAACTCGGCGATCTTGAGGCCGCAGCGCGCGCCAAGGAGGCCAATATTCCGGTGCTGGCCAAGCTTGTCGATGAAGGCTGGGACATTATTGCGCCGGTGCCATCCTGCGTGCTGATGTTCAAGCAGGAATTGCCGCTGATGTTCCCGAATGATGCCGATGTGCTCAAAGTCAAAGCAGCATTTTTTGACCCATTCGAATATCTGATATTGCGCCACAAGGAAGGCAAGCTGAAAACCGATTTTACCCAGCCCCTGGGCAAAGTCGCCTATCACGCCGCCTGCCATCAACGCGTGCAGAACATCGGCCCGAAAACACGCGAAATGCTGTCGCTTATTCCGGGCACCGAGGTGGATATTATCGAGCGCTGCTCCGGTCATGATGGTACTTATGCGGTGAAGAAAGAGTTTTATGCGTCGGCGATGAAGATCGTCAAGCCGGTGGTGGAACGAGTAAGGAAAGCGGGGGCGCAACATTACGGCAGCGACTGTGCCATGGCCGGTCACCATATCGAAAACGGTCTCAAGGATGGCCACGCACCGGAACACCCGATCACCTTGCTGCGCAAGGCTTACCAAATTTGAACAGGAAGAAAAACGATCATGCGATTAGCCCACGAAAAACTAAAGAGCCTGGAGCATTACGCCCGCATCCGATCCGAGTTCCGTGCCGCGGTCATGGAACACAAAGCAAACCGCAGACTGGCCATAGGCCCGCATGCGACGCTGTATTTCGAGGACAGCCTCACCATGCAATACCAAGTACAGGAAATGCTGCGCCTGGAGCGCATCTTCGAGCCGGAGGGTATTCAGCAGGAATTGGACGTCTACAATCCCCTCATCCCCGACGGCAGCAACTGGAAGGCAACTTTCATGTTGGAGTACGAGGACGTGGATGAGCGTCGCGCAGCTCTTGCCCGCCTGATCGGCATCGAAAAGGCCGTCTGGGTACAGGCTGATGGATACGGCAAGGTTTATGCCATCGCCAACGAGGATATGGATCGAGAGACCGCAGACAAGACCTCTGCGGTACACTTCCTGCGCTTCGAATTCACACCGGAAATGGTCACCGCAATCAAGAAGGGCGCGGTCGTTCGGGCAGGCATAGCCCACCCCGATTACCGCGAAGAAGTGGAAATACCGAATACGGTGCGCGATTCACTGGCGAGCGAT
>JAYSPZ010000037.1:0-9526 GCA_043721815.1 Gammaproteobacteria bacterium
GGCAAGAATCTATCCGAGAGTTACCTCATCATGGGTTTTGCCGTGCTGGTCTTGCTGGTAGCGGCCGCCATGTGGGGCAAGGCCGTGCGATCACCGGCCGAGTCCGCCGTGGTGCGCGCAGGGATAGGTCTCGGTGTGGAAGGAAGCGGACCTGTGTGCAGTTATAGCCCCGACGGCATGCTGCGTTTTACCGCCCGTTGCAATTTTGTACTGGCGTTCGTGGGTCTCGGCACGGGGTTTTTGGCAGGACTATTCGGCGTGGGTGGCGGGTTTATCATTGTGCCGGCGCTGATGTTTATCACCAAGATGCGTATTCATCAGGCGGTAGCCACCTCGCTCTTTGTAATCACGCTGATTGGTTTGGCCGGTGTCGGTTCGGAGTTGGTGCAGGGTCGTACACTACCCTGGCAGCTTACCGGCCTGTTTGTAGCAGGCGGACTCGCCGGGATGGGTGCGGGCCGCTTGTTGGCGAGCCGTATGGCAGGTCCGACCCTGCAAAAGTTATTCGCTGTGGCCATTGCGATCATGGCCTTGTTCATGCTCGCAGCAGGCCTGGATGTAAACCCCTTCACAACTACCGGCGCATGATTGAACGTGTTCAGATTTTGACGCTTAGAGAAATGAGGTGCGAAGCATCATGATTTTCCGCCAACTGTTCGAACCTATATCCTGCACCTATACCTATCTTCTGGGCTGTGAGGAGACCGGTCAGGCGTTGTTGATCGATCCGGTCATGCCGGCATGGGAGCATGATTTGACGGTCATCAACTCACTGGGCATGAAGCTCGCCTATACCCTGGACACACACATCCACGCCGACCACATCACTTCGGCGCTGCACCTGAAAAAGGAGATGGGAAGCAGGATTGTCAACCCCGCTATCGACAAGCTGCCGTGTACCGACATCGGCATCGAGGATAACGTAATCTTCGAGATGGGGAGCATAAAAATTCAGCCGCTGCATACGCCGGGGCATACCGATGGCCATTTTTCCTATGTGCTGGACAACCGGGTGTTCACGGGTGACGCGCTATTGATCGACGCGTGCGGCCGTACCGATTTTCAGAGTGGCGATGCAGCCACGCTTTACGCAAGCATCCACAAAAGATTGTTTACCCTTCCCGATGAGCAACTGGTCTACCCGGCGCACGACTACAGCGAGCGCCGCGTCTCCACCATCGCGCAAGAGCGCCAGCGCAACCCCCGTGTCGGCGGCGGGCGCAGCCTTGAAGAGTTCGTTACGCTCATGAACGAACTCAAATTGCCGTACCCGAAGTTTATCGATTACGCCGTGCCGGGTAACCGGCAATGCGGCGAATGTCCGCAAGATTTGCCGGACAAACTAAAAGAGTACTGTTACAAAATGGCATTCAGCCCGCAAGGTTAAAGTGCAATGTTGGTTAACGTGGAACCCGGAAAATTAATGAGGAAATGTATGCAAAAATTTATGCGGATGGGCGAAGGTGTTTTCATCGGTGGTCAGCCTGAAAAAGAAGACTTGATGGAGCTTGCCAAACAGGGCGTAAAGACCGTGATCGACTTTCGTGAGCCCTCCGAAACGGCCACTTCAAACGCCCTCATGGCGCAGCAGGCCAAGCTCGATTATGTGAACATCCCGGTCAATAAGCTGACGCTGTCCGACGCGGATGTAGAAAAATTTCGCGCTGCTTTAGGCGACAAACAAGGGCCATTCCTGTTGTACTGCGGCTCCGGCGCGCGGGCGGGTGCGATGCTTTTGATGAAGACGGCGGTCGATAACCGCTGGACACCCGAGCAAGCCATGGAGGCCGCTGCAAAGATGGGCTTCGACTGCAATGCCCATCCCGAGATCAAGGCGTTTTTTACCGCTTATATCCAGCGTCATAGTACGCCTACCACATTAGTTTAATGGGTAGGGTAGATTCGACAGATTACCCGGTCTGGCCCTGTGTAACAAATTTGCCCCCCCGCTTTCGCGGGGCAGGCAAGAGGCTAACCCCCCACCTATACTGAGACTTTTCCAACTACCTATTGCCCCGAGGGTAAGGTTTACTTGTAAACAAGCCCGTTATTTCATACAATTATCAGTCTAGTGCGGGGTGGAGCAGTCTGGCAGCTCGTCGGGCTCATAACCCGAAGGTCGCAGGTTCAAATCCTGCCCCCGCTACCAAGATTCAGAGGAACCGGTAAAGGGGGCCTGTAAACTGTTCGGCACCGCCGGTAGTGCAGTAAAAAGCAAGTTTCAAGCAGGTGTGTGGCTGCCAAAGGTCACAATAACAAAGCTACATATAGGGAATTTAAGAAGTGGGCCTCGTGCCCATTTTTCATTTCTGGAGTCTGAACATGCGTCAAGCGCCAGCGCATCTGCGGCAATTAGTTGAACCCGCAGTCATCGCTTTGGGTTATGAGTTGGTTGGGATCGAGTACGCCGCGCAGGGTCACGGTTCGATATTGCGCGTTTATATAGATAGTGCTGACGGTATCAGCGCGGAGGATTGTCGGCGGGTGAGTCATCAGGTCAGCGGTGTGCTGGACGTGGAAGATCCGATTAAGGGCCGTTACGCCCTGGAGATTTCTTCGCCCGGCCTGGATCGGCCGTTGTTTACCCTGGAGCAGCTTGCGCAGTTTGTTGGTCATCGTATCAAGCTGCGCCTGAATGCGCCGCTAAACGGTCAGCGCAATTTTGTCGGACTATTATTAAGCGTGAGTGATGAACAGGTGTTGATTAAGGGCGATGATGCCGAGGTCAGCCTGCCGCCAGCCAATATCGATAAGGCGCGGCTGGTGCCGGAACTTTAAGGTAGCGTAAGAGATCCCATAAGGGTCGATGCAGGATCGTGTTAGGCGAGGTAGTTTATGAATAAAGAAATACTCTTAGTGGTTGATGCCGTCTCGAATGAGAAAGGTGTCAGTAAGAATATTATTTTTGAGGCCATCGAGGCTGCTTTGGCCACTGCGACCAAAAAACGTCACCCCGAAGGTGTCGACGTGCGCGTGGCAATTAATCGTGAGACCGGTGATTACCAAACCTTCCGTTGCTGGCAAGTGATGGAAGATGCCGCCGAGGATTTACAGCCGGACAGCCAGGTCAGGCTCATGGATGCGCTGGATATTCAGCCCGACATCAGCGTTGGCGAATATATCCAGGAACCGATGGAATCCGTCAGTTTCGGGCGCATCGCCGCACAGACGGCGCGCCAGGTTATCGTGCAAAAAGTGCGCGATGCCGAGCGCGCGCAGGTCGTGGATGCCTATAATGAGCGTTGTGGCGGGCTGGTGACCGGTATTATCAAGCGCGTCGAGCGCGGCAGTATTATTCTCGATCTCGGCGGGAATGCCGAGGCGCTGATCAGCCGCGAGGAAATGATCCCGCGCGAGGCCGTGCGTCCCGGTGATCGCGTGCGCGGCTACCTGCGCGAGGTTCGCGCGGAGGCGCGCGGTCCGCAACTATTCGTGAGCCGCACGGCACCGGAATTAGTTATTGAATTATTCAAGCTTGAGGTGCCTGAGGTCGGCGAAGGGCTGATCGAGATCAAGGGCGCGGCGCGCGATCCGGGTCTGCGTGCCAAGATCGCCGTGAAATCGAACGAGCCGCGTATCGACCCCGTGGGTGCGTGTGTCGGTATGCGCGGTTCACGCGTACAAGCGGTTTCCAGCGAACTCGCCGGCGAGCGCATCGATATAATCTTGTGGGATGAAAATCCGGCACAGTTTGTAATCAACGCCATGTCGCCTGCCGAGGTAATCTCCATTGTCGTGGATGAAGAGGCGCACAGCATGGATGTTGCGGTCGCTGAAGATCAATTATCGCAGGCCATCGGGCGCGGTGGGCAGAATGTACGTCTGGCCAGCCAGCTCACCGGTTGGGAATTGAACGTCATGACCGAGGCGCAGGCCGATGAAAAGAGTGAGGCCGAGACCGAGACCTTGCAAAATCTATTCAGGGAACATCTGGATGTGGATGAGGACGTAGCGGGCATTCTGGTACAGGAAGGCTTCTCGAGTATCGAGGAGGTGGCCTATGTCCCGATCCAGGAAATGCTGGCCATCGAGGAATTTGACGAGGATCTGGTCGAGGAATTGCGTAACCGCGCCAAGGATGTTTTATTAACGCGCGCCATCGCCAAGGAAGAAAAGCTGGGCGTGCCGCAACCGCTGCAAGAATTGCTGGAGATTGAAGGTATGGATGAAGGTCTGGCTGCTGTCCTGGCTGAACGCGGCATCGTTACCATGGAAGATCTGGCCGAACAGGCCGTGGATGATCTCGTCGATATCGAGGGCGTGGACAGTGAGCGCGCCAGCAAGCTCATTATGACCGCACGCGCGCCGTGGTTTGCCAACGAACAGGCGGCTAATAAATAAGCCGGACTATATAATGAAATACACCAAGCCAGTTGTTTACATGAAATGGACTCCGGGTTTTATCCAGGTGTATCAACAATGTTCGCGCGGGCTGATCCCCGAATGAGAGCTGTCTTTCAGAGGTTTTTGCATGCCTGATGTCACTATAAAACAGTTTGCCGATGTCGTCGGCATCCCGGTTGAGCACCTGCTGGCCCAATTAGGCCAGGCAGGGCTTGCCGTCAAGGATGCGCACGAGATCATCACCGATAACGAAAAGCTGCAACTGCTCGGTTATCTGCGACGCAATCACGACAACGGCGATGGTGCCGTCGGCACCGAACCGCGCAAGATCACCCTCAAACGCAAAACCATCAGCGCCTTAAAACAAACGGGCACGCAGGGCAAGACGAAAACCGTTAACGTCGAGGTACGCAAAAAACACACGTATGTAAAACGCAGCGCCGTTATTGCCGATGAAATGGAGCGCGTGGAGGTAGAAACGGCGGAGCAGTTACGTGTGGATGCCTCTGAACAGGCCGTGCGCGATGGCGAAAACCTGAAACAGGAACTTGAAGCCAAGCAGCAAGCCGAAGCGGCACGTCAGGAAGAAGATGCACGCTTGAAGCTTGAGCAAGAAGCCAAACTCAAGGCGGAGCAAGGGCAGAAGCTCAAGAAGGAAGCGCGTCCCGCCCCTGCCGTTGAGAAAGAACAGCCAAAATCTGCGGCACCGCAAGCCGACAAGACCGATAAAAAACCCAAGTGGCGCGCCGGTAAGGATGAAACGGGCACTAAATACGGTCGCCAGGAATTGCATGTCGCCACGGATATGTCGGGGCGACGCAAGAAAAAGACCAAGGGCAGAATGACGGCCGTTACCAGCTCCGGCAAGCATGGTTTCGAACGGCCTACCGCGCCCGTAGTGCGCGAGGTTAGTCTACCGGAGACAGTTACCGTTGCCGAGCTTGCTCAGAAGATGTCGGTGAAGGCCGCCGAGGTCATCAAGATCATGATGAAGATGGGCAGTATGGTCACGATCAACCAGGTCATTGACCGCGAAACCGCCATGATCGTGGTCGAAGAGATGGGACACACACCCAAGGTGTTGCAGGAAAATGCCCTGGAGGCAGAGTTGAGCCTGGGTGGCGAGCTTAGTGGCGACAGGGTAATTCGCGCACCGGTCGTCACCATTATGGGTCATGTTGACCACGGCAAGACCTCGTTACTCGACTACATACGCCGCACCAAGGTTGCCACCGGCGAAGCTGGGGGCATCACACAGCACATCGGTGCCTATCATGTGGAAACCAGCCGGGGCATGATTAGCTTCCTGGACACGCCCGGTCACGCAGCCTTTACGGCGATGCGCGCGCGCGGCGCAAAGGTCACCGACATCATCGTCCTCGTGGTGGCGGCAGATGACGGTGTCATGCCGCAGACGGTCGAGGCCATACAACACGCCAAGGCGGCTAATGTCCCTATCCTCGTTGCGGTGAACAAGGTTGATAAGCCCGATGCCGACCTTGAACGTGTCAAACAGGAACTGGTCAAGCACGAAGTCGTTCCCGAAGAGTGGGGCGGCGATACCATCTTTGTGCCGGTCTCGGCCAAGACCGGTGCGGGCATCGATGCCTTGCTCGATTCCATTCTCGTGCAGGCCGAGGTGTTGGAACTCACGGCCATTAAAGATTGCCCGGCATCTGGAGTCGTAATCGAATCCAGCCTCGATAAGGGCCGTGGTCCGATAGCAACGGTGCTGGTGCAAAACGGCACGTTGCGCAGGGGCGATATGGTATTGGCCGGGCACGAGTTCGGCCGCGTGCGTGCGCTGCTCGATGAGAACGGCAGAAACATTCATGAAGCCCATCCGTCCATGCCGGTTATGGTGCTCGGTTTGTCCGGGACACCCAATGCGGGTGATGAGGTCGTGGTAGTGAGCGACGAGCGCAAGGCGCGCGAGATTGCACTGTTCCGTCAGGGCAAGTTCCGTGATGTTAAATTGGCCCGTCAGCAAATCACGAAACTCGAGGACGTATTTACTCAATTGGAAGAGGGCAAGATCAGCACCTTGAACCTGATTATCAAGGCCGATGTGCAGGGTTCCGCCGAGGCGCTCAGAGATGCTCTGTATAAACTCTCAACGGATGAGGTAAAGGTCAGGATCCTGGCCAGCAGCGTCGGTGGCATTAGTGAATCCGACGTCAATCTGGCCGTGGCCTCGGGCGCTATCCTGATCGGCTTTAATACCCGTGCCGATGCCTCCGCACGCCGTCTGATCGCCGAGGAAGGTGTTGACCTGCGTTATTACAGCATCATCTACAACGTCATCGATGAGGTGCGCGCCGCCATGACCGGTATGCTCTCGCCGGAATTCAAAGAGCAGATCATCGGCCTGGCCGAGGTGCACGATGTATTTAAGTCCACCCAGATCGGCGCGATTGCCGGTTGCCGTGTGGTCGAGGGTGTGGTGCGGCGTAATAACCCGATCCGCGTGCTGCGCAATAATGTCGTGGTCTTCGAGGGAGAACTGGAGTCGCTGCGGCGCTTCAAGGACGATGTGAGCGAGGTCAAGGCCGGCACGGAGTGCGGTATCGGCGTGAAAAATTATACCGATGTAACGCCGGGCGACCAGATTGAGGTTTACGAAAAGGTGCAGGTGGCCAGGAAACTCTAGTTAAGTGACAAGTAACAAGAGGGAAACAAAGCCAATGTCTTTCTTGCAACGTATAACGTACAACTTGTAACTGTGTTGTTATGAAAGAATTCAGCCGCACCCAGCGCATGGGCGATCAGATCCAGCGCGAATTGGCGCAATTGATCCAGCAGCAGATCAGCGATCCGCGCGTCGGCATGGTTACCGTTTCCGGTGTTCATCTATCCAAGGATTTAGCGCACGCCAAGGTGTTCATCACCGTATTGGATGATAAACAGGATGCCGCCAAGAGCGTACAGGTACTCAATAGCGCGGCGGGGTTTCTGCGCCACGAACTCGCTCGACGCACGCTCATGAGAGTCATTCCTAAATTACGCTTTATCTATGACCCTACCGTGGAGCGCGGCGCGAATTTGGCGGCGCTGATCAACGCGGCGGTGAGCTCCGATCGCGACCATGGCGCAGAGTAGGATGCTTAGATGAAATCTGCCGCGAGAGGTCGTGACATCCACGGCATTCTCCTACTCGATAAGCCGGTCAACCTCACCTCGAACGGCGCCCTGCAGATCGTTAAACGGCTTTTTCAGGCGCGCAAGGCCGGCCACACCGGCAGCCTGGACCCCTTCGCCAGCGGTTTGTTGCCGATCTGCCTGGGCGAGGCGACCAAGATCGCCGGATTTCTGCTCGATACGGACAAGCGCTATCGCGCACTCTGTAAACTGGGCATAACCACCAGCACGGGCGACACCGAGGGCACCATTCTTGCGGTAAAACCGCCCGGCATCATCACGCAGCAGCGCCTCACGGAGGTGCTGGCCGCCTTTACCGGAGAGCTGGAGCAGGTACCGCCGATGTACTCGGCCATCAAACAGCAGGGTCAGCCGCTTTACAAACTGGCGCGCCGCGGCATTAGCGTGGAGCGTGAAGCGCGCCGCATCACCATCCACAAGCTCAAGCTGTTGCGTCATTACGAGGATTTCATCGAGATCGAGGTGTGTTGCTCCAAAGGCACCTATATCCGCACCCTGGCCGAAGATATCGGTGCGCAACTGGGCTGTGGGGCGCATCTGCAGGCCTTGCGCCGCACCGGCTTGGGGGATTTTCAGGAAGGCCAGATGTTGAGTCTGGAACAGTTGCACGAGTCGGCCGCCAGCGGCATGTCGCAATTAGACAGCGCGCTTGTACCGATGCAAACAGCCCTGGCGGACTGGCCCGATGTCAGCCTGAGCGATGACGCGGCCTTTTGCCTGTGCCGCGGGCAGGCCGTCGCCGTGTCCGGCAATCCCGGCTGCGGATGGGTCAAGTTATACGCCCCCGAACGGCGCTTTTTGGGCCTGGGTGAGGTCTTGCAGGATGGGCGCGTCGCGCCGAAACGATTGCTGCAAACCCAATGAACCCGGCAATACGCCTTTTACCCGTATTAAAAGCAGAGCATTACCCTGGCGCCGAACTTTCAATTGTCTGGCATTTCATCTAAAATGCCGTTTTAATTTGACTGCGCAGTAAGGAGTTTAGTCATGCCGTTCACCGCTGAACAAAAGGCCCAGGTCGTCAAGGATTACCAACGCTCGGCCACGGATACCGGATCGCCCGAGGTACAAGTTGCGCTGCTTTCCACGCACATTGAACATCTGTCCAGTCATTTCAAGACGCATACCCATGACCACCATTCCCGTCAGGGTTTGTTGCGCATGGTGAGCCAGCGTCGCAAGTTGCTGGACTACCTCAAGAAGAAGAATGTAGACGGCTACCGTGGCTTGATCGCACGCTTGGGTCTGCGTAAGTAAGTCTGTTTAGATAATTGGCAGTAATTCAAGCGAAGCCGGTGAAGTATCGGCTTCTCCGCTGTTCCCGTAGCTCCAGCTAACCTCTAAGGAATAGTAAGTGACCCCTATCAAAAAAGTATTTCAGTATGGCGCTCATACGGTAACCATCGAAACCGGCGAGATAGCCCGCCAAGCCTCCGGTTCGGTCATGATTAGTATGGGCGACACCGTCGTCATGGTAACCGCAGTAGGCCTGAAAAGGGCCGTCGAAGGGCGCGATTTTTTCCCGCTCACCGTCAATTACCAGGAGCGCACCTACTCCGCAGGCAAGATCCCCGGCGGCTTTTTTAAGCGCGAAGGCCGACCCAGCGAAAAAGAGACGTTGACCTCACGTCTGATAGATCGCCCGCTACGCCCCCTGTTCCCCAAAGGTTTCATCAACGAAGTTCAAGTCATCGCCACAGTCGTCTCGCTGGATGCCGAGATTGATCCTGATATTGCAGCCTTATTAGGCGCGTCCGCCGCCGTCACCCTGTCGGGCCTGCCGTTTAGCGGCCCCATCGGCGCGGCACGCGTCGGCTATCTCGATGGAAAATATGTGCTGAACCCGTCCCAAAGCCAGTTGAAGGAATCGGCGCTGGATCTGGTCGTGGCCGGTACCGAGAACGCGGTATTGATGGTGGAGTCCGAGGCCAAACAGTTATCCGAAGAGGTCATGCTGGGCGCGGTGATGTTCGGCCACGAGCAAATGCAGGTCGCCATCACGGCCATTCGTGAACTGGCGGCG
>JAYSPZ010000038.1:0-15796 GCA_043721815.1 Gammaproteobacteria bacterium
AAGATCTCCGGCAACAAGGATATCGAGTCGGATGTGCTCACCGCCGCCCTAAAGGAACAAGGCTTGGTGGAAGGCAGGGTGTTCGACCGCTCTTTGCTCGATAAGGTTGAGCAGGAGCTGAATCGCCAATATTTTAGTCGCGGCAAGTACGCAGCCAAGATAGAAACCACGGTAACGCCACTGGAGCGTAATCGCGTCGGGATCGCTATCACCATCTCGGAGGGTCGCGCGGCACGCATCCACGAGATCAATATCGTGGGCAACAAGAAGTTCGACGAAAAAACCCTGCGCAAAAACTTCCAATTGAGCACCCCATCGCTATTGTCCTTGTACACCCGCGGTGACCAATACTCCAAGCAAAAGCTCACCGCCGACCTGGAGACGTTACGCTCGTACTATCTCGATCGTGGCTATATTAATTTTAATATCGATTCCACACAGGTCTCCATTACCCCCGATAAAAAAGACATTTATATCACGATCAATATCACAGAAGGCGAGCAATTCAGCGTCAAGGACGTAAAGATCGCCGGGGATTTGGTGGTGTCCGAGCAAGACCTGACCCAGTTGGTCACGGTGAAAAGTGGCGATGTCTTTTCGCGCAAAGATGCCGTGGAGACCACGGCCAAGTTTGCCGAACGTCTCGGTCAGGAGGGCTACGCCTTCACCAATATCAACACCATCCCCGAGATCGATCAAGAGAACAAACAGGTCTCGCTTACATTTTTTATCGACCCCGGCAAGCGCGTCTATGTGCGTCGTATCAATATGGTGGGGAACACCAAGACACGCGATGAAGTGCTGCGGCGCGAGATGCGTCAGTTAGAGGGCGGGTGGATAGATACCGAAAAGGTGAAACGCTCGCGCACGCGCCTGGAAAAGCTGAACTACTTCGAACAGGTCAATGTCGAGACACCGGCCGTACCGGGTTCCACCGATCAAGTCGATGTCAATTTCAGCGTAGTGGAAAAACCCTCGGGTAATCTGCTGGCCGGTGTGGGCTTTTCGCAATCCCAGGGCATTATCTTTAACACCAGTGTCAGCCAGGATAATTTTCTGGGCAGCGGCAAGAGTGTCAGCGCCGCCTTTAATAACAGTAGCGTAAATACGCTCTACAGCTTCGCCTACACCAATCCCTACTACACCCTGGACGGTATCAGCCGTGGTTTTAGCGTATTCTCCCGGCAAACCGATGCCGGTAATGCCAATATCGCTGACTTCACAACCAACGTCATTGGCGCCTCGGTTAATTACGGCATCCCTGTGAATGAGTTCGATACCGTCAGGGTCAACCTTGGTTATGAGGGCACTGATCTCAACACCACAAGAAATACGCCGGATGAATACCTGAGTTTTCTTGAGGATAATGGCTCCCAGTTTGATACAATCCAGATAATTACCGGCTGGTCGCACGACACACGCAATCGCCTTATCTTTCCCGACCAAGGCAGGTTCCAAAACCTGACGGCGGAGATCGGTTTGCCGGGCGGGGACCTGGAGTACTACAAATTAAGCTATCGGCATCAAATATTGTTTCCACTAAGCCAGGACTTTACCGTATTGCTGAACGGCGACGTAGGTTATGGCGATAGTTACGGCAATACCAGCGAGTTTCCATTTTTTGAAAACTTTTACGGCGGCGGTACCCGCTCCGTGCGCGGATTCAAAGACAACACCTTGGGCCCCAAAAGCAGGGGGCGCGTCCCTGGAAAAGTGATTGGCCCCGTACGCGGATTCACGGACAATACCGTTGCACCTGGCGGGCCACCAGCCGGTCGGCCTTTGGGTGGTAATCTTAGATTGGTAGGTAATGCCGAACTGCTTTTCCCGGTGCCGTTGTATAAGGAAAATAAATCGGTGAAACTGGGGAGCTTTTTTGATGTCGGAAATGTCTACGGGATTAATGAAGATTTTGATGCGGGTGAATTACGCTATTCGGTAGGTGTTTCCGCTACCTGGTATTCGCCGCTCGGTGCCTTGTCATTTAGCGTGGCGCAACCCCTGAATAAACAGGCGAATGATGACATACAGAATTTTCAATTTACCCTTGGTACAACTTTTTAAGATCAGGAGAATGTGCTTGAAGAAATTTTTTTGTTTGCTACTGCTTTGCTTGTCGGGTTTTTCGGTAGGCGGTGCCTTTGCCGCTGAGTTGAAACTTGGTTTCGTCAATGCTGCCAAGATTCTGGAAGAAGCACCCCAGGCTGAAGCCGCGCGCAATAAATTGGAAAAAGAATTTGCATCCCGGGACAAGGATTTGGTGGCCTCGCAAAAACAGGTGAAAAACCTGGAAGATAAATTGGGTAAGGATGATGGCTCCTTTGGCGAGGCAGATCGCAGAAAGGCGGAGCGCGATGTCATTACCCAGAAACGTGACCTCAAAAGAGCTCAGGATGAGTTCCGCGAAGACTTTAACATTCGTCGCAACGAGGAATTCGGTAAGCTGCAAAAACTTGTTTACGACACCATTGTGACGCTGGCAAAACAGGACAGCTATGACCTCATCGTGGGTGATGGCGCTATTTTCGCAAGCGACCGCGTTGATATTACCGCCAAGGTTCTGGAACGACTCAAAAATAATGGCGGCAGTTCTTCCGCCGGCGAATCTAAACCATAAATAACGACTGCTCATCGTGGCATTGACGCTGGGTGAACTGGCGAACAAGCTCGGAGCGGAGCTGCACGGTGATTCCGCATCCATCGTTAAGGCCGTTGCTTCTTTGCAGAATGCGCGGCCGGGTGATGTCAGCTTTTTAGTCGGCCCGCGCTACCGTAAATACCTCGTATCAACCCAGGCCACGGCGGTTATACTTGCCGCTGGCGATCAGGATAAATGCCCGGTCGGTACGCTGCTCGTGGCCAACCCTGCGCTCGCTTATGCTCATGCCGCTGCGCTGTTACATCCGCTGCCCGTGACCGCACCCGGCATACACAGCAGTGCTTGTGTGCATCCGTCCAGCCGTATTCACGAAAGTGCCTCAGTCGGCCCACACTGTGTTGTCGAGGCGGGGGCCGAAGTCGCGGCTAACGTGAGTATCGGAGCAGGTTGCTTCATTGGTGAAAATGTCCGTATTGGTGCGGATAGTCGTCTCATGGCGCACGTTACGCTTTGTCATGCCACGCAGATTGGATGCCGCGTATTGATTCACCCGGGTGCAGTTATCGGCAGCGATGGCTTTGGTCTGGCCAGCGATCAGAATACATGGATTAAGGTACCGCAACTGGGCAAGGTGTGCGTCGGTGATGATGTTGAGATAGGTGCCAATACAACCATAGATCGCGGGGCACTCGACGATACCGTGATCGGGGACGGGGTCAAGCTCGACAATCAGATTCAGGTCGCGCATAACGTACGCATCGGCGCACATACCGCGATTGCCGGCTGTGTCGGTATTGCCGGTAGCGCGAAGATCGGCAGACATTGCACGATCGGTGGTGGAGTGGGGATTGCCGGACATCTCGAGATCGTCGATGATGTTCATGTGACTGGCATGACGCTGGTCAGTAAATCGATTTTAGAGCCCGGCGTATATTCCTCAGGTCTGCCTGCGCAAACGAACCACCTGTGGAACAAGAACTACGCCAGGCTGCGCCAGCTCGATGAAATGGCGCGCCAACTCAAGGCATTGGAAAAGGCATTAGCGGAAAAAAAATGAACAATCTAAAAGTATCTACGAACTTTCCTCCAGGGCATAATCGAGAATAAAAAATTGAATAGCATGGATATCTGCGAGGTTCTCAAGTATCTGCCGCATCGTTACCCGTTTCTGCTGGTCGACCGGGTTATCGAATGTATCCCGGGAAAATCGCTGGTCGCACTCAAAAATGTGACGTACAACGAGCCTTTTTTCCAGGGGCATTTCCCGCAACGCCCCATCATGCCGGGCGTATTGATACTGGAGGCCCTGGCTCAGGCCACCGGCATTCTGGCCTTTCGCACCACCGAGACGCGACCAACACAAAATGTGCTGTATTTTTTTGTCGGCATTGATAATGCGCGTTTCAAACATCCGGTAGAGCCTGGCGATCAACTAATTCTCGAAGTCGATTTGGTGCGCAGGATGCGTGATCTGTGGAAATTTTCCGCACAGGCCAAGGTGGACGGTAAAGTTGTGGCTAGCGCCGAACTCATGTGCGCGAAGAAGGAACTTGAGCCTTGATTGATGCACGCGCAATCATCGACCCCACGGCACTACTTGCCGACGGAGTCAGCATTGGACCATTTTCCGTTATCGGGGCGGGTGTCGAGATCGGGGCAAACACCTGGATTGGGCCACACGTCGTTATCAACGGGCCAACCCGCATCGGCCGCGATAATAAAATATATCAATTCGCCTCATTGGGAGAGGCCCCGCAGGATAAAAAATACGCGGGCGAACCGACGCGCCTGGAGATCGGTGACCGTAATCTGATTCGGGAATATTGCACCATCAATCGGGGCACGGTGCAGGGTGGTGGTGTCACGCGCATCGGTGATGACAACTGGATCATGGCCTATGTGCATATCGCTCATGACTGTCATATCGGCAATCACACCACATTCTCGAACTGTGCCTCACTCGCCGGCCACGTCAGCGTTGGCGACTATGCCATACTCAGCGGCTTCACCATCATCCACCAGTTTTGCGCCATCGGTGTCTATTCATTTTGTGCCATGGGCAGCGTGATTTCCAAGGATGTTCCCCCTTACGTCATGGTCTCCGGGCATATGGCCAAGCCACACGGCATTAACAGCGAGGGGCTCAAGCGCCATGGCTTTGACGCTGTATCGTTACGCGCCATACGCGAGGCCTACAAACTTATTTATAAATCCAAGCTGACCCTGGCCCAGGCGCTAGAGAAACTGAGAGAGTTGCAAAAGAATAGTGCCGAGGTCGGTGCGCTGATTAGCTTTTTAGAAAAGGTCACACGCGGCATCGTGAGATAAATGCGCATTGGAATTGTTGCAGGCGAGGCATCCGGGGACTTGTTGGGTGCCGGTCTGATAAAAGCGATCAAGGCGCAGATTCCAGATGCCGTATTCGAGGGGATAGCCGGGCCGCGCATGGTGGCGCAAGGCTGCCATGCCTTGTTCCCCGCCGAAAAACTCGCCGTCATGGGTCTGGTGGAGGTGATCGCCCATTACCGGGGACTGCATGCCATACGCAATCAGGTGTTGCGACATTTTCTGCGCAGACCACCGGATGTGTTTATCGGGATCGACGCGCCGGATTTTAATCTGGGACTGGCACGCAGACTCAAGCAGGCGCACATCCCTACGGTGCATTATGTCAGTCCGTCGGTGTGGGCGTGGCGGTCTTACCGCGTCGCAAAAATTGCGGCATCGGTTGATCTCATGTTGACCCTGCTCCCCTTCGAAGCAGCGTTTTATGCAGCACAAGCCCAGCACCGCGTGCCGGTTGCGTTTGTCGGTCATCCGCTGGCCGATGATATCCCGCTGCTTAGCGAACAGGAAGACAGGCAAGCGCGTCTTGCGGTGCGCACCAGGCTCGGCATGCCAGCAGCGGCAGAGATCATAGCCGTGTTACCGGGCAGCCGGGTGAGTGAGTTGCGTTATCTAGCCGACCGCTTCGCACAAACCATCGCCTGGTGCGCGCGGCAACGAACCCAGTTGCGTTTCATCGTGCCGCATGCCAACGCGACAACGCGTACGCTGTTTGAGCAGGCTCTCGCGCGTCATGCGCCTGAGGTTGATGTGATGATGCTGGATGGCAGGGCGCACGAGGCAATGTGCGCCGCCGACGTGGTGTTGCTGGCCTCGGGTACGGCGACGCTTGAAGCCTTATTACTACGGCGACCGATGGTTGTCGCCTATCGCATGGCCTGGCTCACGGCAAAGATCGCGCGGCGCTTGCTTAATATACCCTCTTACTCGCTGCCGAACCTGCTTGCCGGGCATGCGCTGGTAGAGGAATTCAGCCAGGAGGCGGTGACTCCGGGTAACCTGGGCGCGGCCGTGTTGTGCTATTTCGAGCACCCCGATCGGGCCCGTGCCCTATGTGCACAGTTTAACGATATTCACATTGCACTCAGGCAAAACGCGAGTAGCAGGGCGGCGCAAGCCGTGTTGGGCCTACTGAAGATTAAGGGTCAAGGATTTTTACCCAAGCAGTAAGGACACCCCATGCGTTCCAAATTTGCCTTTTTATACTCGCAGCATCATCGAAGTTGATCCGAAATGTCCTTATGCGCATGCGAACACCACCACTGTTGATCGCCGGTGTCGACGAAGTCGGGCGCGGCCCGCTGGCCGGTCCGGTGTTTGCGGCTGCGGTTATCCTGAATCCGCGCAGTAAAATACACGGTCTGGCCGATTCGAAGAGCTTGACCGTAACGCGTCGCGAGGAATTGGATGCCGAGATCCGTGCCAGTGCTATCGCCTGGTCGCTGGGTGCTGCCACCGTGGAAGAGATCGACAGCATAAATATCTTGCAGGCCAGTTTGCTTGCCATGCAGCGGGCCGTGGCAGCACTGTCGTGTGCGCCGTGTCTGGTATTGGTTGACGGTAATCGCTGCCCACAGTTGAATTACGCGAGTACGGCGATTATCAAAGGCGATCAAAAGGTGAATGCAATCAGCGCCGCTTCGATAGTAGCCAAGGTCGCGCGTGACCGCCAAATGTTGATGCTGGATGCCCTATATCCCGGTTATGGCTTCGCACGCCATAAAGGCTATCCCACGCCCGCCCATGTGCAGGCCTTGCAGACCTTGGGGATTTGTGCGATCCATCGGCGTTCCTTTGCGCCGGTGCGGCAAATGATCGGCAGGGTGTGATGCAAAACGGCTTTCAACCTGCCCCGATTTGCGGTGAAATACACCCATGACAGCGTCCTTCGTACATCTGCATTTACATACCGAATATTCGCTGGTCGATGGCATCGTGCGCATCAAGCCCTTGGCACAGGCTGCGGCCGCAGCCGGGATGCCGGCGCTCGCCGTGACCGACCAATGCAATCTGTTCGCCATGGTCAAGTTTTATCGCGCCGCCATCGAACAAGGTATCAAACCGATCATCGGTGTCGATGTGCACATCCATCCAGAACGTATTTCCAAGCTGGGCACTGCCCACAAGGGCGGCGAACGGCGCGGTGCATCGGCGGACATCTCTGCTAAGCCCATGACCCGCCTCGTCCTGTTGTGCCAGAACGAGACGGGTTACCGCAATCTAACGCGCCTGGTGTCGCGCAGCTACATCGAAGGCCAGCAGCGCGGTGCCCCCTGCATCCATAAAGAGTGGTTGAACGGTACCAGCGATGGCCTGATCGCCTTGTCGGGCGGACATATGGGCGATGTCGGTCTGGCCCTGCTCGCAGGCAATGGGAGGCTTGCCGAAGGTCTGCTTGCGGAGTGGAAGGCCCTATTTCCGGATCGGTTTTACCTGCAAGTGCAGCGTACCGGACGGGCCACGGAGGAGGACTATCTGCATGCCGCCGTCGAGCTGGCGTTGGCGACGACCACCCCGGTTGTGGCCAGTAACGATGTGCGTTTTCTAAAACAGGAAGACTTCGAGGCCCATGAGGCGCGCGTGTGCATCCACGAAGGCCGTACCCTGGCCGATCCGCGCCGCCCGCGTGCGTACAGTGAGCAGCAATACCTGCGCAGTCCGGCGGAGATGGCGGAATTGTTCGCGGATATCCCCGAGGCCCTGGAAAATACGCTGGAGATTGCGCGCCGTTGCAATCTGGAATTGCAGCTCGGGCAAAATTATCTGCCAGCCTTCCCCATGCCGGAGCATACCAACGCGGAAGATCACTGCCGTACCCAGGCGCAACTCGGCCTGGAGAAACGGCTGATTACCTTATTCCCCGAGCCGGAGTTGCGTGCTGCGCAACGGCCTCACTACGAACAACGCCTGGCTACGGAACTTGAGGTCATCACCGGCATGGGCTTTGCCGGTTATTTTTTGATCGTTGCCGATTTCGTCAAATGGGCCAAGGACAACGTCATCCCGGTCGGTCCGGGGCGCGGTTCCGGTGCCGGTTCGCTGGTGGCCTATGCGCTGGAAATAACCGATGTGGACCCGCTCCATTACGGTCTGCTGTTCGAGCGCTTCCTCAATCCTGAGCGTGTGTCCCTGCCCGATTTCGATATTGATTTCTGCATGGAGGGGCGCGACCGCGTCATCGATTACGTCACGGAGCTGTATGGGCGTGAACGCGTCTCGCAGATCATCACTTACGGCACCATGGCCGCCAAGGCTGCGGTGCGCGATGTAGGACGCGTGCTCGGCCAGCCCTATGGATTCGTCGATGCCATTGCGAAGCTGATCCCGTTCGATCTTGGCATTACCCTGGACGAGGCCCTCAAGCAAGAGCCGGTGCTAAGCGCCCGTTACAAGCAGGAAGATGACGTGCATACGCTCATCGATATGGCGCGCTCGCTGGAAGGCCTCACGCGCAACGCAGGAAAAAACGCGAGCGGTCTGGTCATAGCACCCTCCAGGCTCACCGATTTCCTGCCGCTCTACTGCGAGCAGGGTGCAACCGGCGTAGTGAGTCAATTCGATAAGGACGATGTGGAGGCCGTGGGCCTGGTCAAATTCGACTTCCTCGGCTTGCGCACGCTGACCATCATTCACTGGGCGGTGCAGACCATCGTCGCCAACGGTGCAGAGCTGGACATCACGCAGATTCCGCTGGATGACAAGGCCACCTTTGATCTGCTCAAGGCCTGCTCGACTGCGGCCCTATTTCAGTTGGAATCGCGCGGCATGCGCGACCTCGTCAAGCGTCTGCAACCGGATTGCTTTGACGACATCGTCGCGCTGGTTGCCCTGTTCCGCCCCGGCCCCTTGCAGTCGGGCATGGTCGATGACTTCATCACGCGCAAGCACGGGCGCACCAAGGTCAGCTATCCGCATCCTGATCTTGTGCCGATTTTGCAGCCCACCTACGGCGTCATTCTTTACCAGGAGCAGGTGATGCAGATCGCCCAGGTGCTGGCCGGTTATACGCTGGGCGCCGCTGATCTGCTGCGCCGTGCAATGGGCAAGAAAAAACCGGCGGAGATGGCCAAACAGCGCGCCGTCTTTACCCAGGGCGCGCGCGAACGCGGCGTGACGGAAAAAAATGCCACGGCCATTTTCGATCTGATGGAAAAATTCGCCGATTACGGATTCAACAAATCGCACTCGGTGGCGTACGCGCTATTGTCGTATCAGACGGCCTGGCTGAAGGCGAATCACCCGGCGGCCTTCATGGCAGCGGTGTTGTCATCCGATATGGATAACACGGACAAGGTCGTCATGCTTATCGATGAATGCCGCGCCATGAAGCTCAGCGTGTTGCCGCCCAATATTAACGCCTGTGAATACGCCTTCACCGCTAAGGACGACCACACGATCCTGTACGGGCTCGGCGCCATCAAGGGCGTGGGCGCGGCGGCGCTGGAAGGCATGATCGCGAACCGTGCCAGTCAAGGGCCGTTTATCGATCTATTTGATTTTTGCCGACGTATCGATTTGCGCAAGGCCAACCGGCGTGTGCTTGATGCCATGGTGCGCGCCGGGGCGCTTGATGAATTGGGACCCGGCCGCGCTACGCTGATGGTGTCGCTGCCGGCCGCGCTGAGCATGGCCGAGCAACAGGTGCGCGATCATGCCGTGGGTCAAAACGATCTGTTCGGTGCGGCGCACGTCGCCGCGTTGCCCGCCGCGTGCTTTGCCAACGTGCCCGACTGGGACGAAGAGCAGCGCATGATTTACGAAAAAGAGACGTTGGGCTTGTATCTCACCGGCCACCCGATAGTGCGTTATCAGCAGGAACTCGCCGAAATCACCACGGCCCGTATCGTCGAGCTAAAGCCTATCAAGGATCAGAGCGTGGTCATTGCCGGTTTTGTCATGGCCATACGCGCCATGAATAACCGGCGTGGCGAACGCATGGCCTTTCTCACGCTCGATGATCGCAGTGCGCGCATCGAACTGGGTGTTTTTGCCGACGTGTATCCGCGCTATCGTGACCTGCTCATCAAGGATAAACTCCTGGTGGTGGATGGCGTGGTCAGCGTGGACGAATATACAGGCGGCTATAAGATGAGCGCCGAACATATCTACGACATCAATCAGGCACGCGAGGTTTACGCCAAACGGTTGGTGATAGCCGTGGAATCGACGCGCGCCGGAAACGGCTTTGTCGCCGAATTGGCCCAGGTACTCACCCCCTTTCGCAACGGCGCCTGCCCGGTGTGCATCGATTATTACCGCAACGAGACAGGACCTGCCAGCGCGCAACTGGCCTTGGGACCGGAGTGGCGCGTGCATCCCACCGACGAATTATTGCATCGCCTGCGTGCCTTGGCAGGCAGCGAACGGGTGAGGGTGATTTACTGAGAGGGCAGGTAATCGGTGCTTATGTAATTTAATAAGACAGGCTTAGTCCAATTCCGGATAGAAACGATCACTGCGTTGGCTTCGTCTTCGGCTCCTGGCCGTACTACCTGTACTGTCTTCGTCGCCTCATCCTCGCCGCCTTGTGCTCCTTCCTATCCGGAATTGGAATTAGTCGATGGCCTCGTTGGTCTTTTTCCAATCGGCGAGAAAAAGCTCGATGCCAATATCGGTTAGGGGATGCTTGAACATCTGGTCTAACACCTTGATCCCCATGGTGACGACATCCGCGCCCAGACGCGCGGCCTCGGTGACGTGAATTGGGTGGCGCACGGAGGCGACCAGGATTTCAGTGTTCCAATCGTAGTTTTGATAAATCTCAACAATCTCGGCGATCAAATTCATACCGTTCTGTCCGACATCATCCAAGCGCCCGACGAATGGGGAAACGAAAGAGGCACCGGCCTTTGCAGCTAAAATAGCCTGCGCCGCAGAAAAACACAGCGTGACATTGACCATGGTGCCTTCGTCCGACAATGCGCGACAGGCCTTCAGCCCATCGGGCGTGAGCGGCACTTTAACAGTTACGTTCGGGGCTATTTTTGCTAATTCACGTCCTTGCGCCAGCATGCCATTACAATCCAAGGCGGTGACCTCGGCGCTGACCGGACCCTTGACGATGTGACAGATTTGAGCGATGTGCTTATGGAAATTGATGCCGCTTTCCTTGGCGATGAGCGAGGGATTCGTAGTAACGCCGTCAACCATGCCTAGTTCAGCCGCCTTGCGAATATCATCGAGGTGGGCGCTGTCGATAAAGAATTTCATGGTAGCCTCCTGGGTGGAATGCGAAGGTAGCGAAGATTAGGTGTTTACTATTTCCAGAATCCTTGGCGATAAAAAGTTTTCGTGACAGATTAATCCCAGCGGTCGTCCATAACCTGTACCTCACCCGCCTCGACCCTGATGGGAAACGTCGCGGTCGGCTCGAAGGCCGGTGCACTCAGGGCCTCGCCGGTCTTAATCGAAAAACGAGCACCGTGGCGCGGGCATATGATCTCGTCACCGTCGAGCCTGCCGTTCGCCAGTAAGCCGCCGTCGTGCGTGCAGACATCTTCGATCGCAAAATACTCACCGTCGAGATTGAATACGGCAATGCGAGCGCCATCAATGTCTACAATGCGACGCTGTCCCGGGACAAACTCCGCAGTCTTTGCAACCGGCACCCACTCCGCCATGATTTTTCCTTTTTATTATACGGCGACGACTTCGATGTCGGGTTCGATAGTGTGGACCAGATTTTCTATGGCAGATAAGGTTCCCGCCAATGAACTCGGGCAACTCCCGCAAGCGCCGTGATAATGCACCATCAGTTGATCGCCATCGAGATCGAGCACTTCAAGGTCGCCGCCGTCGGCCATTAAATAAGGACGGATACGCTCGTCGATCAGTGCTTTAATTGTTGTGAGGCGAGGATTTTCCACGCCATTCAACGGGATATTTTTTGGCGTTACTGCGCCGGGCACAAATGGAGCCGCTGCAGGTGCCGCGCGGATTGGGACAGCCAGTTGTTTCAGCAACTCAGGCCAGGGCGTGCCGCCATCCTGTGTCACGCTGACCCAACGATCCACATAAAAGACATTGCTTACGTGCGGGATGGCGAATAGGGCGGCAGCGAGTGGGTCCGCCTCAGCCGCTGCCGCGTTATCGAACGAGCGCGTGATGCCCCACGTCAAAGGTTCTTTAAGCACGAATTTCACTGCGTTCGGGTTCGGCGTGCCCTCGATCTCTGCAATTTTTGGCATAGCTAAACGCCTCTATACATTGCCGACGAAAGACTTCATCGGTTCGTCGTTGCCTTCGGTGGATGTCGAAGCGACGGCATGGAACGCCGCAGCTAAAGTATGCCACGGCAGGATCGCACACTTCACGCGCGAGGGCAGGTCTTTTACGCCTGCAAACACGCTGAGTCTGCCGAGATGGTTCGGCTGATTTTGCGTGTCGAGTTTTCCGGTTGCCATGTCACGAAACTCCTGAATAATGAGCTCCGCCGTCTGCACGGTCTTGCCTTTCACATTGGTCGTCATCATCGAGGCCGATGCCTTGCAGATCGCACAGCTTTGTCCCTCAAAGGCGATGCCTTCAATGAGGTCATTGTGCAGGCGCAACGATACGGTGATGTGGTCGCCGCACAATGGATTATGCCCTTCCGCCTTGCGGTTGGCATCGTCGAGCACGCCGAAATTACGCGGCTTCTTGTTATGGTCGAGGATGACCTCTTGATAAAGTTGCCGACTATTGTTCATTAGGCAAACATCTTTTGCACGTTGCGCACGCCGGCCACTAATGCGTCGACTTCCGCCAGCGTGTTATAAAAGGCAAACGAGGCACGCGCTGTCGCCGGTACACCGAAGCGTTGCATCACAGGTTGTGCGCAATGGTGGCCGGCGCGAATAGCGATGCCGTCCTGATCGAGGATGGTGCCGACATCGTGTGGATGAACGCCATCGACTTCGAACGATAACACGGCGGCCTTGTGCAGTGCCGTGCCGATGACTTTGACCCCTTCAATGGCGCTAAGTTCGGCTGTGGCGTAGCGGAGCAATTCGCCCTCATAGGCCGCGATGCGTGTCAGGCCGAGTCCGGTCAAGTAATCAACCGCAGCGCCCAGCCCGATTGCGGCCGCGATAGGCGGTGTGCCGGCCTCGAATTTGTAGGGAATCGTGTTGTACGTCGTGTGCTCGAAGGTCACACTGAGAATCATGTCGCCGCCGCCCTGATAGGGTTGCATCTTTTCCAGCAGCGCGGTCTTGCCGTAGAGAATTCCGATGCCGGTTGGACCGCACATTTTGTGCCCGGAAAAGACGTAAAAATCGCAATCAAGCGCCTGCACATCCACGGGCATATGGGGCACCGCCTGCGCGCCGTCGAGCAAGACCGGCACATTCCATTTATGCGCGGCATCTATAATCTCACGCACGGGATTGATGGTGCCCAAGGCATTGGAGATATGCGTCAGCGCGACGAATTTAGTGCGTTCGTTGAGTAATTTTTCATAGTCATCGAACAGCAGTTCGCCCGCGTCGCTCATAGGGATGACGCGCAGCACCGCACCCTTTTCCTGGCAGAGCATTTGCCAGGGTACGATATTGGAATGATGTTCCATCGCCGAGATAATGATCTCGTCGCCCGCCCCGATAAATGCGCGCCCGTAGCCGTGCATGACCAGATTGATCGCCTCGGTAGCGCCGCGCGTGAAGATGATCTCGCGTTCATCCTGTGCGTTTATAAAATACTGGATAGCGCGGCGCGCCTTTTCGTATTCCGCCGTGGCAATTTCGCTTAAGCTATGTACCGCACGGTGTACGTTGGCATGCTCGTGAGTTTGATAATGCACCAGGCGGTCTATGACCTGTTGAGGCATCTGACTGCTCGCGGCATTATCAAGATAAATAAGCGGCTTGCCGTCAAAGCGGCGTTGCAGGATAGGGAAATCAGCGCGAATACGGGCAATGTCCAAACTATCCATCGGATCTTGCGCGCGTGCCTGAGTCGTAATCATATTGCCTGCCTGTGTTCCGTCTGCGCCAACACCATCTGCCGAAGGCGATCAACCAGCGAGGCGATAGGAATCCTGTCGATAATCTCCGCAGCAAAGGCGTAGGTCAAGAGCTTACGCGCGGCCGGTTCGTTCAGACCTCGGCTCTTTAAATAAAACAATTCTTCTTCATCGATCTGGCCGACCGTTGCGCCGTGCGCACATTTTACATCATCGGCAAATATTTCCAGTTGCGGTTGGGTGTCTACACGAGCCTTGTCCGACAACAACAAGTTGCGGCTCGATTGCGCCGAGTCGGTAAGTTGCGCGCCCCGGCGTACAAACACCTTGCCGTTGAATACCGCATGTGCCGCGCCATCGACGATGCATTTATGCAGTTGCGTGCTCTTGCCGTGTGCATGGGCGTGATCCATGAAGGTATGCGTGTCGGCCAACTGACGTCCGGCGATGAGAGCCAGGCCATCCAATGTGCATTGTGTACCCTCGGCATTTTGAACGATGTACAAATTGTGGCGCGAGAGGCGCGCACCGAATGTCACCGTAGTCGAACTATAAATGCTGTCGCGCTCCAGGGTCACTGCACATTGTGCAATATGAAAAGCCGTGCGCGACTCGCGCTGTAATTTCGTATGCCGTAGCTCGGCATTTTCGCCGACTGCAATTTCGGTTACGGCATTCGTGAAATATACTTTCTCGGTGAGGCTCACATAGTCTTCAATCAGCGTGCATCGGCTGTTTTTCTCCGCGATTATCAAGCAGCGCGGGTAGACTGCCGTAGGACTGGCTTGCTGTGTTGTGATGAAAAGTAAATGAACAGGGGCGGAGACAAGCTGGTCTTTTTTTACCATCACAAACGCGCCATCGTTTAACGAGCCGGTGTTGCGCGCGGCAAATACATCATACTGAAAAGCGGCATGCTGACCGAGGTGCGCGCGGATTAAAGCGCCGTGTGCCGGTATGGCCTCGGCCAAACTGCTTGTCACCAGACCTGAGGATAAATCATCACACGATGAGAGTTGCGGGGCATAGGTGCCATCAATGAATACCAGGCGGCTAGCCGCAGCCTCGGGCACGATAAAGCGCTCGATATCGGATAGTTTTAACCGAGTCGTTGCACTGGTGGGCTGAAAGGAAACCTTGAGCAGCGGCGCAAGATCGGTAAAGCGCCACTCCTCGTCTTGTGTGGTGGGTATGCTAAGCGTGTCGGCGCGAGCGTTTCCCGCAACACGCAGTTCGGCCAACCAATCCGCTCCGGCCAGCGACTCCGAACTGCTAAGCTGTAAAAGATCGTCGATGTTGGCATCCCTGACGAGTTCGCTATGCGCATTCATGTCGGCATCCCGGCCGTTTCCCCATTCACCTTATAATCATCGCGTACCCAGTCATAGCCGCGCGTTTCCAGTTCCAGGGCCAATTCCTTCCCACCCGTTTTGACGATCTGGCCGCCTTCCATAACATGCACGAAATCCGGAGTGATGTAGTTCAGCAGGCGCTGATAATGGGTCACCAAAATAACAGCCTTGCCGGGTGTCATAAGCTGATTCACGCCGCCTGCCACGACGCGCAAGGCGTCGATATCCAGGCCCGAATCTGTTTCGTCCAGAATCGCAAGCTTTGGATCGAGAACCGCCATTTGTAGAATCTCGTTGCGCTTTTTTTCGCCACCGGAAAAGCCACCATTGACGCTGCGCTCCAGAAAGCTCGCATCCATTTCGACCACCTTGAGCTTTTCCTGCACGAAATCGTCGAACTCCAGCGGATCAAGCTCATCAAGTCCGCGCTCGGTTTGCAGGGTGTTATAGGCGAGGCGCAAAAAGGCGCTGTTCGTCACGCCGGGAATTTCGACGGGATACTGGAAGGCCAAAAACACACCGGCACGTGCGCGTTGCTCCGGTGACATCTCGAATAGA
>JAYSPZ010000039.1:0-2513 GCA_043721815.1 Gammaproteobacteria bacterium
GTTGATGGCGGACTTGCGCGAGGAGCCGGTGCCGACCACGTCGCCGACGTAGGCGAGCGGGTGACCTTTCTTTTTCAGCGTCTCGATGGTGCTGAGCGCGTCCGGTATTTTGTTGATGAGCATGCTCTTGGCATGCAGCGGGATGTCCGGGCGGCTCCACGCCTCTGAGGCGGGTGACAAATCATCGGTATTGGTCTCGCCCGGCACCTTGAACACGGTCACGGTAATCTCATCGGGCAGGACAGGCCGGTGCGTGAACCACGCGGCGTCGGCCCACGACTGTAGCACCTGCTGCGCATGGCGATTGTGCGCGGCCTTTTTGACCACGTCGTGATACGCGTCGAAGATCAGGAGCGTGGTGGCGAGCGCCTGCGCCGCCGTGGGTGCAAGTTCCTCGTCATCCAGCAGATCGATGAGCGGATGAATGTTGTAACCGCCCAGCATGGTGCCGAGCAGTTGCGTGGCCTGTGTGCGGGTGATGAGCGGACTCGTCGCTTCGCCGTTCGCCACCGCAGCCAGAAACCCGGCCTTCACATAAGCCGCCTGATCCACGCCCGGCGGCACACACTGGGTCATAAGCTCCAGCAAAAACCCGCCCTCACCGGTGGGCGGGTTTTTCAGTAATTCGACCAGTTCGGCGGTTTGTCTGGCGTTGAGCGTAAGCGGCGGCAGGCCGTGTGCGGCGCGCTCTGCGGCGTGTTGATAATAAACCTCTAGCACTTATTCACCTTGTCGTTATGCGGAAAAATGGGTTTTATTTTATTCCTTTGCTGCGCCTGACGATACGGCCCAGCCTTTACGGATGTCGGGGGTTTGTTACTGGCCCGCGCACTTGCGTATAGTATGCTGTGTACACCATCAATAAGACCTTAACAACTATGGAACTATCCTCGCTCACCGCCGTATCTCCCATCGATGGCCGCTATGCCGAAAAAACGGCCGGTCTACGTGCAATCTTCAGCGAATCCGGCCTCATGGGATATCGAGTGCTGGTTGAAATACGCTGGCTGCAACACCTGGCGCGTAGCGGTGAATTGCCGGAACTCCCCGCGTTCAGCAGGACGGCGGAGCAGTTGCTCAACGACATCAGCGCGGGGTTCAGTCTGGCGGATGCGCGGCGCATCAAGCAGATCGAAAGTGTGACCAATCATGATGTCAAGGCAATCGAGTATTTCCTCAAGGAAAAGGTTGTCGGTAACGCCGAACTGAACGCGGTGAGCGAATTTTTCCATTTCGCCTGCACCTCGGAGGACACCAACAATATCGCCTATGCGCTGATGCTGCACGAGGCGCGTAAATCAGTAGTAGCGCCGCTCATGGATAGATTGGTTGATACCATCAAGGGTCTGGCGCACCGCTACGCGGCGCAGCCCATGCTGGCACGCACGCACGGCCAGCCCGCCACGCCGACCACCCTGGGCAAGGAAATGGCCAATGTCGCGGTGCGCCTGCGCCGTCAGCGTGCGCAATTTGAGGACGTAGCACTGCTGGGCAAATTCAACGGCGCCGTGGGTAATTACAACGCCCATCAAGTCGCCTACCCCGACATCGATTGGCCCGTGCTGGCGGAGGAGTTTGTCAGGGGCCTGGGCCTGGCGTGGAACCCTTACACCACCCAGATCGAGCCGCATGACTACCTGGCGGAACTGTTCGATGTCATCTCGCGCTTTAATAACATCCTTATCGATTTTAACCGCGATGTATGGGCCTACATCGCGCTTGGTTATTTCAAGCAGAAGACCGTGGCCGGGGAGGTGGGTTCGTCCACCAAGCCGCACAAGGTCAACCCTATCGATTTTGAAAATGCGGAAGGCAATCTCGGCATCGCGAATGCCTTACTCGCCTTTATGCGTGACAAGTTGCCGATCTCACGCTGGCAGCGCGATCTGACCGATTCAACGGTGCTGCGCAATCTCGGCGTGGCCATTGCCCATAGCATGCTGGCCTATCAGTCGTGCCTAAAAGGCATAGACAAACTGGAGGTCAACGCGCAGCGTATAAACGCAGATCTGGATCAGGCTTGGGAAGTGCTGGCCGAACCCATTCAAACCGTGATGCGCCGCTATGGCATTAAAGAACCCTATGAAAAGCTCAAGGAATTAACGCGTGGGCAGGGCATTACGCGCGACTCGCTGCAAACCTTCATTCAAGGTCTGGATATTCCGGCAGCGGTCAAGAAAAGTTTGCTGGAGATGACACCCGCCAAGTACATTGGCAGCGCAAAGGATTTGGCGGAAAAATTATAGGCTTGCCAACGAAGTCGGCATCCTGCGAAATTTAAAGAAACGGGGAGTGCGGATCTCCATTGATGATTTCGGCACCGGCTTCTTGAGCTTGGCCTATTTGCGCCGTTTCCCTATCGATAAATTGAAAATCGACGTCGCCTTTATCCGCGATGTCACGAGTAACCCCGACGATGCCGCCATTGTGCGGGCCATCATCCAGATGGCCCATAGTCTGAAGCTGGACGTGATCGCGGAAGGTGTAGAAACGGCAGAGCAACTGGCGCACTT
>JAYSPZ010000040.1:0-1976 GCA_043721815.1 Gammaproteobacteria bacterium
CGCATATCGCAACGGCCCTGATCTTCGGTATAGCCGCCATCACCGACATACTGGATGGCTACCTTGCCCGCCGATTGGGCCAGGTCTCGGCGCTGGGTGCGTTTCTCGACCCGGTCGCCGACAAATTAATGATCGCCGTGGCCCTCGTTTTATTGATGCAGACACACCCAAGCCCCTTACTGGCGATCCCTGCCGCCATCATTGTTGGCCGCGAGATCGCCATTTCGGCACTACGCGAATGGATGGCCGAGCTGGGCAAACGCACCTCGGTCGCGGTATCCATCATCGGCAAATTCAAGACCGTGAGTCAAATGCTGGCCCTGCTGTTTTTGCTCTATCGCGAACCCATTGGCGAGTTTCCGACCACGACCGTGGGCTTCGTATTGATTTATGTCGCCGCTGTGCTGACACTATGGTCGATGATCGTGTATCTGCGCACGGCCTGGACCGGCCTGGTATCGCGAGATATTTAGTATTATCGCCAGCCTTTCCTTGACAGCGGGATGGGCATAGTTACAATACACGGCTGTCGTACGCGGGAATAGCTCAGCGGTAGAGCACAACCTTGCCAAGGTTGGGGTCGAGAGTTCGAATCTCTTTTCCCGCTCCATTTTTCCAGATTTATTGCACTGATGACGCACGACAGGCTGGGTGGCAGAGTGGTTATGCAGCGGCCTGCAAAGCCGTGTACGTCGGTTCGATTCCGGCCCTAGCCTCCACTTTCTCCCAACAACCCTCTAGCCATTATTTATCCGAATCCGGTGTTGCGGCAGACATCAGTATCTTATGGCCTGACATATTTTCTCAGTTTTGAAATAAAGTAACCTTTGCAATGCCCGGATGGCGGAATTGGTAGACGCAAGGGACTTAAAATCCCTCGGCCGCAAGGCCGTGCCGGTTCGAGTCCGGCCCCGGGCACCATTTTAATCAATTAGTTATGCGCGTATTCTGATATATTACCTCCTTTATCATTTACCGTTTGTGCCAATTTTGTGCCAAACTCCCGCCCTCTGTTTTTCGTCTTCCAAGCCAGCGGGCTTACTTGCAACTTGGCATCGTCTTCTTGTAATTTGCATGTTTAACCGGCCTCCACATGAACCTGAACTTCCTCGATTTTGAACAACCCATCGCCGAATTAGAGGCGAAGATAGAAGAGTTGCGCTATGTCTGCGACGACAACGAGATCAATGTCAACGAGGAGATCGCGCGACTTGAGGCCAAAAACAAGACGCTTACCGAGGCAATCTTCGCCAAGCTCAGCTCATGGCAGATTACGCAACTGGCGCGTCACCCGCAGCGCCCGTGCATGCAGAAATACGTGGAAAAGATATTTACGGATTTCGAAGAGCTGCACGGTGACCGTTATTTCGCCGACGATGCAGCGGTCATCGGCGGGATTGCTCGTCTGGAGGGCAGGTCGGTGATGGTTATCGGCACGCAAAAGGGCGCTGACACCAAGGAGAAGGTGCGACGTAATTTCGGCATGCCGCGCCCCGAGGGTTATCGCAAGGCATTACGCCTGATGCAGATGGCAGAGCGTTTCAAGCTGCCGATCCTTACCTTCATCGACACGCCCGGTGCCTATCCCGGCGTGGATGCCGAGGAGCGCGGGCAGAGCGAGGCGATTGCGCGTAATCTGTTTGTCATGTCCGGACTCAAGACCCCGATTATCTGCACGATCATCGGCGAGGGCGGGTCGGGCGGTGCGCTGGCCATCGGCGTTGGCGACCGCACGCTCATGCTGGAATACAGTATTTATTCGGTCATCTCCCCGGAGGGCTGCGCCTCCATTCTCTGGAAAAGCGCCGATCAGGCTGCTGTTGCGGCAGAGGCCATGGGTGTCACCTCGGAGCGGCTCGCAAAATCCGGTCTCATCGACGCGGTAATCAAGGAGCCCTTGGGTGGTGCCCACCGTAGCGTGGATACCATGGCACAAAACCTCAAGGATGCCCTGCAGAATAATCTTGAGCAGCTCG
>JAYSPZ010000041.1:0-7714 GCA_043721815.1 Gammaproteobacteria bacterium
AGCTTGAATGCCTTCGTATGAATCGTGCGTTTCTGCATCGAACACCTCCTCGGGGCATTATCCCCTTATCTAGGTGTCCGTGAAAACGGGGGTGGCTCAGCCTGACCCCGTGCATTGTTACACCCCCGATGAATAGATTGAAAAATAAGGGTAGCGTCCCCTTAATACCCTTAATATTCCGTTAATCTGCCCTTAATATTCCCTTAATGTTCCCTAGCCGCGCTCAATGCCTTGATCTCGTCCTGAAGCTCTTTCTCAACCTTCTCCGCGAACAGCGCCATGCCGCTGAAAATGACAGTGTCATAATATTGCCTTGAGTCGAGAAGCTGCTTTCCCTCTGCATCAAGCGCGGTCCTGGCCGCCTTCGCCTCCTCATGGAGTTTCGTGAGCTCAGCCAGGTCAACCGCCTCTGTCTTGCTTGCTTGTTCAAGACCGGGGTGAATTTTATCAAATTGATCAATCGCAGCCTTTGATCGCGTCATAATCGCGTTAAGGCGCAAAACAGCGCCTGCTGGAAATGCGGATTTTGGCGAGCCATCTTTTTCAAGCGGGCTGAGCGGATCACCGGGTTTCGCCGCTTGGGTTTCAGCGTTCGACGGTAATGTCTTGGGGGGGGCAGCGTTCGACAGTAATGTCTTGGGAGGTTCGGACTTCGTCATGCAACCTGTAAGAAGGACAATCGCCAGAAACGCATGGATTAAAAGTCGCATCGAAATATCCTGTTAAAATTTGAAGCTGTCAGAAAAAAGAGGCCGTGCCAAGATCATTGACACGGCCCCAGTATTCAAATCGGCATAATGTTGCCGATTATAGGATTAACGACGCTGGAAGGCGTTGTTGACCGTGAAGCGAACGATGTTGACACCAAGGCTCTGGCCCTCGGTGTTATCCCATTCCCAGTGAACGCCGTTGTAGATGCGGCTCTGGCCGTTTTCCTCTTGGGCTTCCAGAAGTGATCTATAGCGTACTGGAACATAAGGACGTGGCGCCCCCTTTGGATCAACGCCCGTGCCATTATATTCATCTGACACGAACGTAAAGGCCGTGCTATTCGGGAAAAGATCCCGCAGCGATTCAAACAGAGCCGCACCAAAGGTAGCATGGCCTGATGGATAGGCCGGGAACGGAGGCGTAAAGGCTTCGGCAACCGCAGCGTTGACTACCGATGCCCCAAATGGCTTCCAATCGGGACGGTTAACTACCGTTGGATCACCCGCTTCGCCGCCACGTCGGACACCCGTTACAGGACGCCAATAGTTATAGAAATATTTGCTGTCCCATGCGGCGATACCAGAATCGGCCATTGTCGTGTTCACCAACGCGAGCAGACGGGCATAGTCATCAACCTGGCGCAGGTTCTTATCATTGGCGATTTTGATGGCAATCTGATTATACAGCCGGGGCGGTGTACCCAGCAGCGGTGCCCCGTCATAACCCCAGAAGTTGCCGATGAACTGCTCACGCGCACCGTTAGTGCTGCCAGCTACCGTCGGATCGGCACCCACTGCCGTCACTTCGCTGAAACCTGCACGGAAGCGAAGCGTGTTGGGTGTTGGGAACGGCTGAATACGGAACTGATCGCCTGTATAAAGCACGAATGGGGTTACATTACCCCAACGCGCCCCAAGTGCGACGCCGCGAGGCCGACCGACGGGATCGGGTGTCCAGTTCGGGGCCGCCAGGTCGCCGCCGTTGATCACACCAAGGTAGCCAGCAGTTGCTCCTCGGGCAACAACACCACCCGTGCCAAAGGCAGGTTCTGCATGGTTGGAGTTATCATTGGCGCGGCGTTGCAATATTGCATCGGCAGCCGCCAGGCCAACTGCACGACCCGCAGCAACAGCCTCAGTGCCAGCTTGAATCGCGCTTATGTCAGATGAAAAAAGCTGATCAAGCCGTACAGCCTGGCGTGGATAAAGCGCACGAAGCGTGGTGTAGGCCGCCTGTGCAATGGCTGCATCCCTTGATGCTCCACGAGGCGCACGCGCAATGCCGTTATACGAATTGAACCGCTGATCAAACGCATTCACCGCATCATAAACCGCAATCGAAACAATTGCGAACGCGCGGCTGTTACGAGTGGGGCCTTGCTGATCACCAGCAAAACCCGATGATGGCGTGTGATCAAGCGCGTTTGCATCATTCATGATCTCGTTCCAAAGCAACAGACGATCAAGTGTATCACTCGCATTACGTGACAATTTACCCGAGGCCATTGCCGCCACTCTGCTCTGAACTTCGGGTTTTGTTGACACTTCACGGGAATAGACCGCTTCCTCGTCAAGCTGCTGGGCCATTGCTGGCGCAGCGAAAAATGCCGGGGCGACCATCGCTGCCGACAATAGTCCTGCAAATTTTAAGGGTGTTATTTTCATTTCTTAGTATTCCTCTTGGTTTTTTAGATTGTTTTGTGATTGTTTTGTGATTGTTTTGTGATACTTGGGAAGTGTAAATGCCATTTTGCGCGTGTGTCAACGGCTAATTCGAAAAAATCAATAGGGTCAGAAAAAATCAATAGGGTCAGACTCGATTGATTTTGAATTGCTCTGATTTTCCATCCCCACCCTTGGCTTAGAACTGGATTAAACACCTGTTTTTGTTCCGTGACAACATCCAGATAACGCCAGCGGTGAGCAATTAAGCATTACTCCGGTACGGTACCTGCACGCCGTCTCTTGACCATATCTACCAGTGGCCGCAGGGCGAGCGCCAGCAGCGAAAAGGCCAGCAGCAGGCTCAGCAGCTTGCCGGGGAGGTGCGGTTGCCGAATAATCGCGCGTGCATAGGGGCGCAACCTTACAAAGCTTTTGTTGCGATAACAAGCTGCATCGAGAAGGCCGCCGGGGCTTGGACGATCAACCGTCTACATTCACTTGCAGCCAGTATTCCAGTAGCGCCAGATGCCACAGCTTGCTGCCTTGCAGGGGCGTCATGTATTTTTCCGGCGCCGCCAATAATTTTTCCACATAGGCGCGTTGAAACAAACCGCGCTGACGGCAAGCCGCTGAGTTCAAGACCTCGCGCATGAATTCCAGGAACGGCCCGCGCACATACTTCAGCGCGGGCATGGGAAAGTAGCCCTTGGGCCGGTCGATTATAGCGTCCGGCAACAGGCCGCGTGCGATAGCCTTGAGCGGATATTTTCCGCCTGCCTTGAGCTTCAATTCGGGCGGCATCTGTGCGGCAAGTTCCACCAGCGTGTGATCGAGAAACGGCACGCGCGCCTCCAGGCCCCAGGCCATGGTCATATTGTCCACGCGCTTCACCGGGTCATCGACGATCAAGGTCGTGACATCGAGACGTAGCACATGATCCATAAAGGTGTCCGCGCCGGGCAAAGCGAGCAGTGATCCAATCAGCTCCGAGGTGTAATCGAGACCGTGATAAGCGGGGGTGACGGTCTCTAGAAATTCGGCATGGCTGCGATCAAAATAATGTTTGCGGAAACGCTCCAGATCGCTGCCGCTCTCCGCCTGCATGAGCGGATACCAAAAATAACCGCCGAACACCTCGTCAGCCCCTTGTCCGCTTTGCACGACCTTCGCGCCTTTTGAAACCTGTTCGGCAAGCAGGTAAAACGCGACGGCATCCTGAGCGACCATCGGCTCGGACATTACCTGCACACATTCGGGAAGCCGACTAAGCACGTTGCCGTTCGGCACGGTAAAGCGATGGTGCTGCGTGCCGTAGCGCTGCGCGACCGGGTCGGAATATTCAAACTCGCTGCCGCGCTCCTCGGGCGTGTCTTCAAAGCCCACCGAGAAGGTCAGCAGATTGCTCGTGCCTGCCTCGCTGAGCAGGGCAACGAGCAGGCTCGAATCCAGCCCGCCGGAGAGCAGCACGCCGACCGGCACGTCGCTGATGAGGCTGTGGCTTTGCACTGCGGAGCGCAAGGAATTATGGATAGCATCGACCCATTCGGCCTCGGTTTTTGCCTGCGCGGGACGGCACGCGTCGAGTTGCCAGTAGCAGCGAAGATTATCGTTACCGTTTACCTCGACCGACAGCGTGGTGGCCGGCGCGAGCTTGCGTATGCCGTTCAAAATAGTGCGCGGCGCGGGTACCACGGCATGCAAGGTTAGGTGATGGTGCAACGCGACCGGATCAATGCTGGTGTCTACATCGCCCGCCGCCAGCAATGCCTGCGGGGTGGATGCAAAGCGCAAATAATTTGCGCTACGCGTGTAGTAAAGCGGCTTAATACCCAGCCGATCACGCGCCAGAAAAAGTTTTTGATTTTTGCTGTCCCACAGTGCAAAGGCAAACATGCCCTGCATGCGCTCCACGCAACGCTCGCCCCAGGCGGCGTAGGCTTTCAGAATAACCTCGGTGTCGCCGTCGGAAAAAAATTGATAACCACGACCGTTGAGTTCACGGCGCAGTTCATGAAAATTATAAATCGTGCCGTTGAATACCAGGGCCAGGCCGAGTTCGCGGTCGATCATCGGCTGGTGTGAACGCGCAGATAGGTCGATCACCGCCAGACGGCGATGTCCGAAGGCGAGCGGCCCGTCGCGATAATCTCCTTCGCTGTCAGGCCCGCGCCGCGCCAGCGCATCTTTCATGCGCGCCACCGCCGCAAGGTCGGGTGCCTGCCCGTCAAAGCGTAACTCGCCACTGATGCCGCACATAAGAGGTATATTCCCAATCTAAATAAGGGTTATTGCATTGCAAGAGGTGCTGCTTTACTCTCTGAAATTCACCGGCGCGTATTGACCGCGCATTTCACGCATATTAACAATAAAGGGAGCATGGCAAGATGAAAAATCCGCTCGACTCTATACTCGGGGCCATCCTGTCCGGCCTGGTGTTGACCGCCGTACTGGTGTTCATCGCAAATAGCATTGTTTAAATAACATTCATAAGGCCCACGGCCACTAAATAACAGGAGAAAGCTATGGAATGGGGTATGTTACTCGAACGCTGGTTGCATTTTCTGGCAGGCATCACCTGGATCGGCCTGCTCTACTATTTCAATTTCGTGCAGATGCCCGCACTTGCCGCCGCGACAGCCGACACCGGCGGCCCGGGCGGGGCGGCCATCACCAAGTATGTCGCGCCGCGTGCCTTGTTATGGTTTCGCTGGGCGGCCGTGGTTACCTGGCTGGCGGGTGCGGCACTCCTGGGTAGCCGTTTTGTACCGGCCATGACCTTGCAGGGCGAACATGCCATCATCGGCATAGGTGCATGGTTAGGCACCATCATGCTGCTCATCGTGTGGGGCATTATCTGGCCGAATCAGAAAAAGATACTCGGCATTAAACCAGCCACCGATGCCGAAAAGGCTAAGGCGCGCCGCATTGCGATGCTCGCCTCGCGCACCAATCTTATGCTCTCCATTCCAATGCTGTTTTTTATGGCCGCATCGGCGCACGGGACCGGGTTGTTTTTAAACTAAGCTGTCAGGGTGGGGTTCGCCCCACCCTAAATCTGCAAGGCATTGCGTAATTCTGAAATTCCGACTCCGTAGGCTCGTGCTGGCTGACGTATTGATTCCAGCCCGTTAAGGTATTAAATCAGTTTTAGTTAGACGGCGGCCCCCACAGGCTGCCTTTTTTGTTTTTAGGATGATCAAAATGACGGATTCTTTAATGTCGACCTATACGCGCTTGCCGGTGACCTTCGAGCACGGTGAAGGCGCGTGGTTGTGGGATAGCCACGGTCGTAAATATCTCGATGCCTTCAGCGGTGTTGCCGTTTGCAACCTGGGCCACGCACACCCCGCAGTGACTAAGGCATTATGCGAGCAGGCGGGCCGCTTGCTACATACTTCCAATCATTATGGCATCGCCAAGCAGGAAGCATTAGCGGCCAAGCTGACGCGTGTGGCCGGCATGGATAAGGCATTTTTTTGCAACTCCGGTGCCGAGGCCAACGAGGCCGCAATCAAGATCGCGCGTCTGCACGGGCACAACAAAGGTATCGCCGTGCCCACCCTCGTGGTCGCCGAAGGCAGCTTTCACGGACGCACACTCGCCACGCTTACCGCCACTGGCAATCGCCGTGTACAAGCCGGTTTCGACCCACTGGTACAGGGCTTCCTGCGGGTGCCCTACAACGATCTTGAGGCCTTGCAGGTGATCGCCAAAAACAGCCCCAATGTGGTTGCGGTATTCATCGAGCCTATCCAGGGCGAGGGCGGCGTTCAGGTGCCCGACGCTGATTACTTATCCGGTGTGCGTGCCCTGTGCGATGAATATGGCTGGCTGATGATACTCGACGAGATACAGACCGGCATGTGCCGCACCGGTGCGTGGTTTGCGTATCAGCACAGTGCTGCGCGGCCCGACATCATGACCGTCGCCAAGGCGCTCGGCAATGGCATGCCTATCGGCGCATGCCTGGCGCACGGTGATGCCGCGCAGGTGTTCAAGCCGGGTAATCACGGCAGCACCTTCGGCGGCAATCCGCTCGCCTGCAGCGCGGCCCTTGCGGTTATCGAAACCATGGAACAGGATAAGCTGGACCAGCGCGCCCGGTATTTAGGCGCGCGCATGCTTGCCGGATTCACCGCCGCCCTGGCCGACAACAGACCTGTCGTGCAGATTCGCGGCAAGGGTTTGATGATGGGCATCGAACTTGATCGCCCCTGTGCCGAATTGACCGCCAAGGCACTGAGTGAAGGTCTGCTGATTAATGTGACGGCGGAGCGCGTCGTACGCTTGCTGCCGCCGCTTATTATCAGCGATGCAGAGGCCGATCAGATCGTCGCGGGTGTCAGTTCCCTGATTCAAGATTTCGCAAAAGCGGCATGATGGCGGTACACCATTTCTTAAGCCTGTCCGATCTCGGTCCTGCCAAGCTGCATGCCTTGATGGAGCGTGCCAGCGAGCTTAAGGCCATGCAGCGCGCCGACGAAATTTACGAGCCTTTGAAAAACAAAGTGCTCGCCCTGGTGTTCGAGAAATCCTCCACGCGTACGCGCGTTTCCTTCGAGAGTGCGATTGTGCAATTCGGCGGCGGTGCCATTTTTCTCGCCCCGCAAGACAGTCAGCTCGGACGCGGCGAGCCGATCGAAGACACCGCGCGCGTGCTCTCGCGCATGGTCGATGCCATCGTTATCCGCACCTTCGCGCACGAAAAGCTGGAACGCTTCGCCGCGTATTCGCAGGTGCCTGTCATCAACGCCTTGACCGACAAACATCATCCCTGCCAGTTGCTGGCCGATATCCAGACCTTCATCGAACGGCGCGGCAGTATAAAGGGCAAGACCGTGGCCTGGATCGGCGACGGCAATAATATGTGCAACTCTTATATCGAAGCCGCGCGTCTGTTTGAATTTCATCTGAACATGGCCGTGCCCGAGGGCTATGACCCCGATGCTGTTACCATGCAAAGTGCGGCGGGACACGCCACACTGCTGCGTAACCCACACGAGGCCGCGCTCGATGCCGATCTCGTGGTTACCGATGTCTGGGCGAGCATGGGGCAGGAGCATGAGCAGATGGATCGTAAGCGCGCCTTTGCCGATTATCAGGTAAACGCCAGCCTGATGGCGCATGCCCGACCCGATGCCCTGTTCATGCATTGCCTGCCCGCGCATCGCGGCGAGGAAGTAAGCGCCGATGTCATTGACGGCCCACAGAGTGTCGTGTGGGACGAGGCGGAAAATCGCCTGCATGCGCAGAAGGCGCTGCTGGAATTTTTGCTTTGCCGCAATGATGAACGATAAATCCAACATTATATTAAAGGCAGGATGCGCTACGCGCATTAG
>JAYSPZ010000042.1:0-5966 GCA_043721815.1 Gammaproteobacteria bacterium
CATGGCGGTCGGCATTCGTCCCAATATCGCACTCGCGAAGCAATCAGGTATCCATTGCGAGCGCGGCATCGTGGTCAGCGACACCATGCAGACTTACGATCCGCGCATTTATGCGGTGGGCGAGTGCGTGCAGCATCGCGGCAATAGTTACGGTCTGGTTGCGCCCTTGTTCGAGATGGGCAAGGTGTGCGCCAATCATCTCGCACAGATCGGCTACGGGCGCTATCAGGGTTCGGTGACATCGACCAAGCTCAAGGTGACCGGCATCGATGTTTTTTCTGCGGGCAATTTTACCGGCGACGACACGACCGAAGACATTATCCTGCAGGATGCCGCGCGCGGCGTGTATAAAAAGATCGTGCTCAAGGACAACCGCATCCAGGGTGCCGTGATGTACGGCGATACCGGCGACGGCGCCTGGTATTTCCAGTTGATGCGCGAGAGTGCCAACGTTACGGACATCCGCGATCATCTGATGTTCGGTCAGGCCCATCTCGGCGACTCCGGGCGCGGCGGCGAATCGCGCGCCTCGCAGATGAGCGACGACATGGAGGTGTGCGGTTGCAACGGCGTGTGTAAGGGTACCATCGTCAAGGCGATCACGCAGAAGGGTTTGTTTACCGTCGACGAAGTGCGCGCCCACACCAAGGCCTCGTCGTCGTGCGGCTCGTGCACCGGCCTGGTCGAGCAGATTCTGGCCTCGACCGTGGGCGGCGATTATTCCGCCGCGCCCGAGGTAAAGCCCATGTGCCCGTGCACCGATTATCCGCACGACGAGGTGCGCAAGCTGATCCGCGCGCAGCATTTAATCAGCATCCCCGCCGTGATGAAACATTTGAAGTGGCGCACGCCCGATGGCTGCGCCAAGTGCCGCCCGGCGCTGAATTATTATTTGATCTCGACCTGGCCGCACGAAGCGCTTGACGATTATCAGTCACGCTTTATCAACGAGCGCGCGCACGCCAACATCCAGAAGGACGGCACCTACTCGGTGGTGCCGCGCATGTGGGGCGGGTTGACCAACGCGCACGAGCTGCGCACGATTGCCGATGTTTCGGACAAATTCAATATACCTACCATGAAGGTCACCGGTGGGCAGCGCATCGATCTGCTCGGCGTGAAAAAAGAGGATCTGCCGGCCGTGTGGGCGGATTTGAATAAGGGTGGCCTGGTGTCGGGCCACGCCTACGCCAAGGCGCTGCGCACGGTGAAGACTTGCGTCGGCAAGGAGTGGTGCCGCTTCGGCACGCAGGATTCCACCACCATGGGCATCAAGCTGGAAAAGATGACCTGGGGTTCGTGGACGCCGCATAAAGTGAAGATGGCGGTGAGCGGTTGCCCGCGCAACTGCGCCGAATCGACGATCAAGGATTTCGGCGTAGTCGCGGTCGACTCCGGTTGGGAACTGCACGTGGGCGGCAACGGCGGCATCAAGGTACGTGTGACGGATCTGCTCTGCAAGGTCAGCACCGAAGACGAGGTGCTGGAATACGCCGGTGCGTACATGCAGCTTTACCGTGAGGAGGCGCGTTATCTCGACCGCACCTCACACTGGATCGAGCGCGTCGGGCTATCCTATGTGAAGGAAAAAATCGTCGATGATGCGGAAAACCGCAAGGCGCTGTACGAGCGTTTTCTCGATTCGCAAAAATTCGTGCAAGACCCTTGGGAAGAACGTGCCGCCGGAGCGCATAAAAATGAATATATCCCCATTAAACAGATTGCCTGAGGTCATGTCGCAGTGGATAGAGGTGTGTAACATCGACGCGATCCCGCGCCTGGGCGCGCGCGTGCTGAAGACTACACAAGGCGATATCGCGGTATTTCGCACCGCCGACGATGAAATATTTGCGCTGCGCGATAAGTGTCCGCATCGCGGCGGCCCGTTATCGCAGGGCATCGTCTACGGGCGCAAGGTGGCCTGTCCGCTGCACGGCTGGAACATCGAGCTGGATTGCGGCAAGGCCGTAGCGCCCGACGAAGGCTGCGCGATCAGTTATGCGGTGAAGGTCGAAGGCGACACGGTGTATGTCTCACTCCTGCCGAATGCGGCGTGATGCGTTGCCCTGGCCGAGTGATTTAAGCAGTGAACGTTCAGCCCTTGCCGGAGGTGCGTACCACCTGCCCGTACTGCGGTGTCGGTTGCGGTGTGATTGCAACGCCGGGAGCGGACGGCGTACAGATCCGCGGCGACGAATCGCATCCGGCTAATTACGGACGGCTGTGCTCGAAGGGTGCCGCGTTAGGTGAAACGCTCGATCTGGACGGACGCTTGCTCTATCCCGAAGTGCGCGGGTCGCGTTGTGACTGGGATACGGCATTAAGCACCGTGGCCGATGGTTTCGCACGCATCATCCGCGAACACGGCCGTGATGCCGTGGCGTTTTATGTCTCCGGGCAATGCCTCACCGAAGATTACTACGTCGCCAATAAATTCATGAAGGGCTATATCGGCTCCGCCAATATCGACACCAACTCGCGCCTGTGCATGGCCTCCAGCGTGGCCGGCCACAAGCGTGCCTTCGGCAGTGACACGGTGCCGTGTTCGTACGAAGATCTGGAGCGCGCTAATTTAATCGTGTTGGTCGGCTCGAACGCCGCGTGGTGTCACCCGGTATTGTTCCAGCGCATCACGCAGGCACGCGAGGAAAATCCCGATCTCAAGATCGTCGTCATCGACCCGCGCCGCACGGCTACGTGCGCCATTGCTGATCTGCATCTGCCGCTGCGGCCGGGTACCGATGCCGTGTTGTTCAACGGTCTGCTCGGTTATTTAGCCCGGAATGATTACACCAATCATCTCTATGTCGATACCTGCACCGAAGGCATAGCATCGGCCCTGCACGCCGCCGATAATAGCGCGCCGTCCGTGCACAGCGTGGCGCAAGATTGCGAACTCGACGAAGAGGCTGTCGAGCAATTCTTCCGAATATTTGCAAGCACGGAAAAATCCATCACGGTTTATTCGCAGGGCATCAATCAATCATCGAGCGGCACGGACAAGGTCAATGCCATCATCAACTGCCACCTGTTGACAGGCCGTATCGGACGTCCCGGTATGGGGCCGTTTTCATTTACGGGCCAGCCCAATGCGATGGGCGGGCGTGAGGTGGGCGGGATGGCGAATCATCTCGCCGCGCACATGGATATTGCCAATCCCGAGCATCGCGACCGCGTGCAACGTTTCTGGAGATCGCCAACAATTGCCGACAGGCCGGGTCTCAAGGCCGTGGAACTGTTCGAGGCCATAGAGACCGGCACCGTCAAGGCAGTATGGATCATCGCTACCAACCCCGTGGTAAGCCTGCCCGATGCCGATCGCGTGCGCGCCGCGCTGGGGAAATGCAAACTGGTCGTGGTCTCCGATTGCGTGCGCCACACCGACACCACGGCGCTCGCGCACGTGCTGTTGCCTGCGCTGGCCTGGGGTGAAAAAGACGGCTCGGTTACGAATTCCGAGCGGCGCATATCACGCCAGCGAAAGTTTCTTGCGGAGCCCGGCGAGGCGCGCCCCGACTGGTGGGCACTGGCCGAGGTAGCGAAGCGCATGGGTTATGCGGACGGCTTCAGTTATGCGTCGGTGGCCGAAGTATTCAGTGAACATGCGCGTTTGTCCGGATTTGAAAATAACGGGACGCGCGATTTTAATATCGCCGGCCTGGGCGATGCAGACGCGGCCGCCTACGAAAACCTGCAACCCATTCAGTGGCCGGTGCCGCAGGCGGGTGCACCCGGAACCAAGCGCATGTTCAGCGATGGGCGTTTTTTTACGGCAACGCGCAAGGCGCAGTTTATCGCCATCACACCACGCGCTCCGGTATATGACGTCGATGATAATTTTCCCTTCGTGTTGAACAGCGGACGCATGCGCGACCATTGGCATACGCTCACGCGTACCGGCAAATCAGCACGCCTGTCTGCGCACAGTTATGAACCCACGGCGCAATTGAACCCGCAAGATGCGGCGCAGCTCGGTGTGCAGGACGGCATGCTGGTGCGCTTGCATAGCCGCTGGGGCGAGATGATTGCGCGCGCAGCGCTCAGCGCCGATCAGCGATGCGGCAGCGTGTTTGTGCCCTTCCACTGGAACGATCAGTTTGCCAGCCAGGGGCGCGTTGATGCGCTCGTGAATCCGGTGGTCGATCCGATTTCGGGCCAACCCGAATCCAAACATACCCCGGTGCGAATTGCCCCTTATCTTGCACGCTGGCACGGTTTTTTATTATCGCGCCGGCAGTTGTCATTGACCGGGGCGAGCTACTGGGCACGCGCCATCGGCAAGGGCTTTTGGCGCTATGAGTTGGCTGGAGAGCAATCCGCCCAGGACTGGCCGGTCTGGGCGCGCGAACTACTATGCGCACCTAAAAGCGAACAGGAAAAAATCGAATGGATCGAATATCTGGACAATGCGGCGGGGCGTTATCGCGGCGCGCGCCTCGTAAATAACAGTCTGGAAAGCTGCATCTTCATCGCGCCAGGTTATGTGCTGCCGCCGCGCACCTGGCTCATGGAGTTATTCGCCCAACCGGCGCTTCAGTCGAGTGAACGCTCCAGTCTGCTGGCGGGCAGACCTATGGACGGTACCAGTGAAGCAGGCCCCGTGGTATGTGCCTGCTTCAATGTCGGTTTGAACACGCTGGTTAAATTTATTCAGCAGGACAAACCCGCCTCGGTCGCCGCCATCAGCAAGGCGCTCAAGGCCGGCAGCAATTGCGGTTCGTGTATCCCGGAGTTGAAGTCGTTGTTGGCCCGGTCTCTGGTTGGTTGAGTCTTTATCCATTATTAAGCACTAAGGAAAGGGTATATGAAATTCCAAAAATTTATCCAGGCCGGTCACTGGCCGACGCTGCTCTCGGCTTTTTTATACTTTGACGTGAGCTTCATGGTCTGGGTAGTGCTCGGGCCGTTGTCGCTTTATCTGACGCAAGACCTCGGACTTACCGTCGAAGAAAAATTCGGCCTAGTTGCCATCCCTATCTTGTTCGGTGCGCTATTGCGCGTGCCCATGGGCATGCTGGCCGATCACATTGGCCCCAAGCGGGCCGGCCAACTGGGGCAGATTATCGTCATGCTCGGCCTGTTTTATGCCTGGATATTCGGTCTGCATTCCAAGCTCGAGGTGGAGCTGCTCGGCGTGGTCCTCGGATTTGCCGGGGCAAGCTTTGCCGTTGCGATTCCACAGGCAAGCCGCTGGTATCCGCCGGAATACCAGGGTATCGTGCTTGGCATTGCCGGGGCGGGAAACGTCGGTGTAGTGTTCGATTCTCTGTTGGTGCCCTGGCTTGCGGAAACCTACGGTTGGCAATCCGTATTCGGCTTTCTATTGATACCTGTCATCGTGGTATTTATTCTCTACAGTTGGATGGCTAAGGATGCCCCGGACAAGCGCGCGCCGGTCACGTTGAAGAATTATGCAACCGTGCTCAGCGACAGTGACACTTGGTGGTTCATGTTTTTTTATTCGATTACCTTCGGTGGTTTTGTCGGGCTGGGCAATGCACTGCCGCTGTATTTTACGACCTGGTACCATGCCTCCGGCATCGCGGCTGGCATGATGGTGGCCGTGGTGGTTGCCGCCGGCTCGTTGTTTCGTCCCATCGGAGGCTGGATGGCGGATCGCATCGGCGGCATCAAGGCCTTGCAGATTTTACTCAGCGTTGTAGCACTGTGCTACGTGATTGTCGGCCTGCTGCCGGAAGGCCCGGTGCCCAATGCACTGATTATGGCTGCATCGAAAGTCGGTGGTTGGGGCTTGTTTGAATTGCCGGCTATTGCCTGGGCGGCGGTCGCCATTTTCTTCATCGGCGCGGTCGCGCTGGGCATGGGCAACGGCTCCGTATTTCAACTTGTGCCGTTGCGCTTTCGTCGCGAGATGGGCATTGTCACCGGACTCGTGGGCGCCGCGGGTGGCATCGGCGGTTTCTTTCTGGCCAAGGCGCTGGGCTGGTCGCAAGGTATGACCGGCG
>JAYSPZ010000043.1:0-5253 GCA_043721815.1 Gammaproteobacteria bacterium
CCCTATCTGAACGGCGCACCTTACAGCCATAAACCGCCGCTGATGTTCTGGTTGTTCCAGGCCGGCTGGTGGGCGTTCGGCGTAACCGACTGGTGGCCACGCCTGGTGCCCTCCTTGTTCGCCCTGGCGAATCTCTGGCTCAGTACGCGCCTGGCGCGCCTGCTTTGGCCACGACACGAAGCTGTGGCACGCTATGTACCGCTGATCTTGTTGGGCTGTCTGCTGTGGACCTTTTTTACCACGGTAACCTTGTTCGACATGCTGCTGACCAGCTTCACGCTGCTGGGCCTACTCGGCGTACTGCATGTGTGGCACCGGGGTGGCACACGCGGCTGGCTGTTGCTGGGCGTGGCCATCGGTCTGGGCATGCTCACCAAGGGTCCGGTGATCCTGCTGCATACGCTGCCGGTCGCGCTGCTCGCGCCGTGGTGGGCGGCGGACAGGCCTGCGTTGTCGTGGAAATCCTGGTATGCGGGCCTGTTGTTGGCCCTGTTACTCGGCATCGCCATCACACTGGCATGGGCCATCCCGGCCGCGCTGGCTGGCGGAGAGGCGTACGCCCATGCCATCTTCTGGGGCCAGACCGCCAATCGCCTGGTGGAATCGTTCGCGCACCGCCGACAATGGTGGTGGTATGTGCCGCTATTACCCGTGTTTCTGTTTCCCTGGTCGGTATGGCCGCCGCTGTGGCGAGGTCTTAAAAAAATGTGGGTTGAGTCGCGCAACGGTATAGCGAATCCCGGTGTACGTTTTTGTCTGGCCTGGATGATACCTTCCTTTATTATGCTGTCCGCGATCAGCGGCAAGCAGGCACACTACCTGTTACCCATACTACCCGCCGTTGCCCTGCTGGTAAGCCGCGCGGTGTTTAGCGACGGTATCGAGCTACGGGGCAAAGACGGCCTGCTCCCTGGGCTGGGCGTGTTCGCAACGGGCCTGATACTGGCTGGCCTGCCATACCTGTCGGCGCATTATCCGGCACCGGAATGGGCCGCGCAGATCCCGCCGCTCGCCGGGATCGTCATCGCGCTGACGGGAATATTGCTCATGCTGATCCCCGGCAGAGACACGGGACGCGGCATCATCATGCTCAGCCTGACGAGCATCTTGCTCATCGTCATGCTGCATTGGGGTGTGGTGCGTGTCGCCGCGCCCGCCTACGATGCCAAGTCCATCGGCCGTTATCTGCACGCAGTGCAGAGCGCGGGCACGCCCATCGTCCACGCCGGTAAGTATTACGGTCAATACCAGTTCCTCGGACGTCTCGAACGACCCTTGCAGGTGATCGAACAGAACGGCATCGTTGCTTGGATCAAGCTGCACCCGCAGGGCAAGGTCATTACCTACTCCGACGATTGGCAGCCCCCGGGCAAGGGTAAGCCGGAGTATACGCAGCGCTATCGCGGCACCACCTTTGCCGTTTGGGCGCACGATGCCATCATCGTGCCGGCTAATTAGGCCCGCAGGCACAGTGCCCCCCTTACTAATCCAATAATGCCCTCGCACACTATAACCACGAGTCACCCTGCAACGCGGCTGGCCCCGTTACGCCTGAAAAAGAACGAGGATCGCCGCCTGCGTGCCGGGCATCTGTGGGTGTTCAGCAATGAGGTCGATGTCGTGCAAACACCGCTGACCGCATTCGAGCCGGGCCAGTCGGTGGTGATTGAGGCCAGCAACGGCGCCGTGCTGGGTAGCGGTTATGTAAATCCGAACTCGCTGATCTGCGCGCGCCTGGTGAGCCGCGACCCGGCTTATCAATTGGATCAATCGCTGCTCGTGCATCGGCTCAATATCGCCTTGTCGTTACGCACGCGCCTGTTCAATAAGCCGTATTACCGGCTGGTGTTCGGCGAGAGTGACGGCCTGCCGGGCCTGGTGGTCGATCGCTTCGGCGACGTGTTGGTGGCACAGATCGGCACCGCAGGCATGGAGCGCCTCAAGACCGAGATCGTCAACGCGCTCGACAAGGTACTCAAACCCACCGGCATCTTGCTGCGCAATAATACCTCCAGCCGCGCCCTGGAAGGCCTGCCCAGTTATGTGGAAACCGCACTCGGCACGATACCGGAGACCGTGCGGCTGGAGGAAAACGGTGTCGCCTTCGAGGTTTCGCTGCTGGCCGGGCAAAAGACCGGCTGGTTTTACGACCACCGCCTGAACCGCGCACGCATGCAATGCTATGTCCCCGGTAAGCGTGTGCTCGATGTGTTCAGCTATGTCGGCGGCTGGGGCGTGCAAGCGGCAGTGGCCGGGGCACGCGAGGTGGTGTGCATCGACTCATCGCGTCCGGCTATTGATTTGTTGCAGCACAACGCCGGGCTTAACGAGGTCGGCGCGCGCGTAAGTGCGCTGCATGCCGATGCCTTTGATGCCCTGAAATCTCTGCGCACCGCGCGTGAAAAATTCGATGTGGTCATCCTCGATCCGCCCGCCTTCATCAAGCGCAGGAAGGACATCAAAGAAGGTCTGCAAACCTACCATCGCCTGAATCAAATGGCCTTGCAGGTGCTGGACAAGGACGGCATCCTGATCTCCGCCTCCTGCTCCCATCACCTTGAGGCCGGTGCCTTGCAGGACGTACTCTTGCAGTCCAGTCGGCATATCGACCGCAATTTGCAAATCCTCGAGCAAGGCCATCAAGGCCCCGATCATCCGGTGCACCCGGCCATTCCGGAAACAGCCTATCTCAAGGCCTTCATTGCGCGTGTGCTGGCCGTTTGATTTTGCCAGCCGAGTCGTTCGGAAGCGAAATAATAAAAGGCTTTCCCGTGTGCCCGCCACTGGGTCATAATCTCCAACCATGCTGACCTACCCCAATATCGATCCCGTCGCCCTCAGTCTTGGCCCGCTCAAGATTCACTGGTACGGACTCATGTACCTGATCGGCTTCGCCGCCGCTTGGTGGCTGGGCCGCATTCGTGCCGGGCATCCCGACTCGGGCTGGCACACCGAGCAGATTAGCGATCTGGTCTTCTATGGCGCGTTGGGTGCCGTGCTGGGTGGGCGCATCGGCTACATCTTGTTTTATAATTTCCCTTTTTTCCTTGCCGATCCGTTGAGTATCCTTAAGGTCTGGCAAGGAGGGATGTCGTTTCACGGCGGCATGGTCGGTGTGTTCGTCGCCATGTGGCTGTACGGTCGTAAATTCCACAAGAGCTTTTTCCAGATCACCGACTTTATCGCACCGCTCGTACCCATCGGCCTGGGTGCCGGGCGCATCGGCAATTTCATTAACAGCGAGTTGTGGGGACGCGTGAGTGATGTCCCCTGGGCCATGGTTTTTCCCAACGGTGGTTCGCTGCCGCGTCATCCCTCGCAGCTTTATCAGGCCTTTCTGGAAGGCATCGTTCTATTCATTATTTTGTGGCTCTATTCCCGCAAGCCGCGTCCGACCATGGCGGTGTCCGGCCTGTTCCTGATCTGCTACGGGCTGTTCCGCTTTATCGTGGAATTCGTGCGCGTGCCCGATGCACAGCTCGGCTATTTCGCCTTCGGCTGGCTGACCATGGGCCAGGTGTTGTCCACGCCGATGGTGTTGGCGGGCGTAGTGTTGATGTGGTTGGCTTATAGAAAAGCCGGGATGGAAAAAGCGCACGGCACGGGTTGATATGCGGCAATATCTGGATTTTCTAACACACATCCGCACACACGGCGCGCGCAAGGGCGATCGCACCGGCACCGGCACGCTCAGCGTGTTCGGCTACCAGATGCGCTTCGATCTCGGCGCAGGCTTCCCGCTGGTCACCACCAAAAAATTGCACATCAAATCGGTTATCCACGAAATGCTGTGGTTTTTGAGCGGCGATACCAATGTCAAATATCTCAACGACAACGGTGTGCGCATCTGGAATGAATGGGCGGACGAAAACGGCGACTTGGGTCCGGTATACGGTGCGCAGTGGCGCACCTGGAAGGCTACGGACGGGCGCATCATCGACCAGATCAGCGAACTCATCCAGCAAATAAAGACCAATCCTAATTCGCGCCGCCTCATCGTCAGCGCGTGGAACGTCGGTGCGCTCGACACGATGGCCCTGCCGCCCTGTCACGCCTTTTTTCAATTCTATGTTGCGGACGGAAAATTATCCTGCCAATTGACGCAACGCTCCTGCGATGCCTTTCTGGGCGTGCCCTTCAACATCGCCGAGTACGCCCTGCTTACCCACATGGTCGCCCAGCAGTGTGACTTGAAGGTCGGCGATTTTGTCTGGTGCGGCGGGGATTGCCATATTTATTTGAATCATCTGGAGCAGGTGGATTTGCAGTTGATGCGCACGCCTTACCCGCTGCCCACGCTTATCATTAAACGCAAGCCCGCCTCCATCTTTGATTATGAGTTTGCAGACTTTGAGATCGCGGATTATCAGGCGCATCCGTCCATCAAGGCCGTTGTGGCAGTTTAAATTTCTGCTGTACATTAAACTCAAGATTGGCGCACACCCAATGATTATCTCCCTCATCGTCGCCATGTCCAGGAACCGCGTCATCGGCAAGGGCAATGCGTTGCCCTGGCATCTGCCGGCGGACCTGAAATATTTCAAGCGCATCACGCTGGGCAAGCCCATCATCATGGGGCGAAAGACCTTTGAGTCCATCGGCAGGCCCTTGCCGGGGCGCACCAATATTATTATTACGCACGAGCTTACCTATGGTGCCGACGGCTGCGCGGTAGTTCACTCCATTGCCGATGCGTTGAAGATTGCGCAGGGCCATGATGAAGTTATGGTGATCGGCGGGGCGAAATTATTCGAGCAGATTTTGCCGCATGCCGAGCGTATCTATCTGACTGAGATCGACGAGGAATTTGCAGGAGACACCTTTTTCCAGCAACCCGATCATCGCGTCTGGCGGGAGATGCAACGCGAGTATCATGCGCCGGACGAACAGAACGCGCATCCCTACAGTTTTGTCGTGCTGGAGAGAATCGGAAAATAAACATCGCGGCCCTGGCGGGCCTGTGATTATTCTGTGTGAAATATTTTCCTTCGATAATAGAGAGGGTACTGTCATGTTTAAGCGACTATTAGCACTAACGCTCTGTGCCTTTTTAAGCAGCCCGAGCACCTCCGCAAACAATAATGACGAGGCCTTGCGCTCCGAAAAAAACCTGGGGCATGTGGATGAGTCGGCGTGGAAGCAGGCCTCGTTCCAGACGAGTGAAAACGGCAGACGCTTTGCCTATGTAACGCAAGTGGGGGGCAAGCAGGCGGTAGTCGTCGACGGCAACAGGGGGAAGCTCTACGACGGCAT
>JAYSPZ010000044.1:0-7054 GCA_043721815.1 Gammaproteobacteria bacterium
GCCGGCGACCCTGCCGCTATTCAAGACCGCGTGAAATTGATCCGTACCCAGATCGAAGAGGTGACCACCGACTACGATAAAGAAAAGCTGCAGGAGCGCGTAGCCAAACTGGCGGGCGGTGTGGCCGTCATTAAGGTAGGTGCCGGTAGCGAGATTGAGATGAAGGAAAAGAAGGCGCGCGTCGAAGATGCCCTGCATGCTACGCGTGCGGCTGTTGAGGAAGGTGTAGTACCGGGCGGCGGCGTGGCCTTGGTGCGTGCATCGCGCGACATCGGTAAGCTCAAGGGCGATAATGAAGACCAGAATGTCGGCATCGCCATCGCTATTCGCGCCATGGAAGAGCCGCTGCGCCAGATCGTTGCCAATGCCGGTGGCGAAGGCTCGGTGGTGTTGAACAAGGTCGCTGAAGGCAAGGGTAACTTCGGTTACAACGCCGCTTCAGGTGAGTACGGCGATCTCGTGGCGATGGGTGTTATCGATCCGACCAAGGTGACGCGCTCTGCCCTGCAGAACGCCGCATCGGTTGCGGGTCTGATGATCACGACAGAAGCCATGATCGCAGATTTGCCCAGCGATAAGGGCGACCCCAAAGACATGGGAGACGGCGGTATGGGCGGCATGATGTAAGCTTCCCTAATAAGGGAACACCAAGCCCCATTCGGCAACGGATGGGGCTTTTTTTTTGCCTGTTGAGGTAAGCTAGGTTTCACTATGAATTTGATGGTAGCCATTTACCTTCGATGATCCCCGTTAAGAATACCCTGGAAACCTTGCCGCCCGCCGTGCGCGAGCGCGTCGAACACTATTGGCAGCAATTTGCGCAGGCCGCCATGGAGGTAAACGTAGCGCTTCCACAGCATCCTGACCTGCTGAATGTCCTGTACCGCGTCTGGGCGTACAGCGATTTTGTGGCGCAGACCTGCATCCGGCAACCGCAGCTGTTCGCCGATTTGCTGCAAAGTGATCTGCGCATTGATTACGCCGACGGCGACTACGCACGCAAATTGCACAGCGCCGTGGGCAAGCTAAAAAGCGAGCAGGAGCTTGCTGCGGCGCTGCGTCAACTCAGAACGCGCGAGATGCTGCGCATCGCCTGGCGTGATCTGGCGGGGTGGGCGGATTTGCCTGACACGCTGGCGGATCTGTCCGCCCTGGCAGCGGCATGTATCGATGCCGCGTTGGATAAGCTGCACACCTGGCAGTCGCAAGAAATGGGCGTTCCCAGGAGTGCGGCTGGCATTGCGCAGTCCTTGGTCGTTATCGGCATGGGCAAGCTTGGCGCACGAGAGCTTAACTTTTCCTCCGACATCGACCTCATCTTTGCCTACCCCGAAGACGGCGAGACGCGCGGCAAACGATGCCGTTTTAGCAACGAAGAATATTTTGTGCGGCTCGCGCAGCGGCTTAGTAATGCGCTTGCGGCACATACGGGAGATGGTTTTGTTTACCGGGTTGACACGCGCCTGCGTCCGTTCGGCGATAGCGGCCCGCTCGCGCTGAGCTTTGCCGCGATGGAAGAGTATTACCAGAACCACGGCCGCGAGTGGGAACGCTATGCGTTTATCAAGGCGCGTGCGGTGGCGGGCGACATCGGGCAGGGTAGGCGACTATTACAAAATCTGCTGCCCTTTGTTTACCGGCGTTACCTCGACTACGGCGTGTTCGAATCCCTGCGTGATATGAAGGAGATGATCGTGCGCGAGACGCAGCGCCGCAGTCTGCGCGACAATATCAAACTCGGTCCGGGTGGCATACGCGAGATCGAATTTATCGGCCAGCTATTCCAATTAATTCGCGGCGGCCGCGATGTGCATCTACAGGAACCGGGCATCCTGCAAGTCTTGGCTTATCTCGGACAGATGCAACACTTGCCCATATCGGTTGTGCAAGAGTTGAGTGACGCTTATATTTTTTTGCGCAGAGTGGAGAACCGCCTGCAAGAGTTTGCCGACGAGCAGACCCATGCTTTGCCCATAGATGATCTGGAGCGCACGCGCCTGGCCTTGTCCATGAGCTATCCTGACTGGGATACCTTCGCTCATGCCCTGGAACAGCACACGGAGCGCGTGCATACGCATTTCGAACAGATATTCGCCGCGCCGCAGTTAGCATCGCTAACGAATCCGCAACCGATATCTGGAGAGGATTTAAGCGCGCTATGGCATGGGGCAATGGACGAGGCGGAAGCCGAAAAGCTACTCGCTACGCGTGGTTTTGACGATGCACGCGAGGCCCTGCTGCTATTGCAGCAATTGCGCCAGGGCTATCACTACCGTGCACTGAGCGAGCGCGGGCGCAGGCGCTTCGACGGCTTAATGCCCCTGTTATTGGTCGAGGTGGGCCGCACTGAACAGCCCGCCGACACGCTCATGCGCGTGGTGAATCTTATCGAAACCATCGCGCAGCGCACGGCCTACCTTGCCCTGTTGGCGGAAAATCCCCTGGCGTTGACGCAGTTAGTAAAGCTCTGTGCCGTGAGCCCCTGGATCAGTGCGCTGCTCACGCGCCATCCCTTGTTGCTGGATGAATTATTGGACGCACGCAGTCTGTATACGCCGCTGGATCGGACTGGCCTCGAAAGCGAATTGCGGCAAAGCCTGCTGCGTATTCCACAAGACGATCTAGAGCAGCAAATGGACGCGCTGCGGCACTTCAAGCAAGTGCAGGTCTTGCGCGTGGCGGCTGCCGACACGGCGGGAGTGATGCCGCTGATGATCGTCAGCGATCATCTGAGCGTGCTTGCCGAACTCATCCTGCAGCAGGTACTGAACCTGGCGTGGCATTATTTAACGGCGCGGCACGGTACGCCGCAGTGCATGCTAAACGAACAGTCCTGCCGACCGGGCTTTGCCATAGTGGCCTACGGTAAATTAGGCGGCATAGAACTGGGTTACGGATCCGATCTTGACATCGTGTTTTTACACGACAGTGGCGGCGATCGGCAGCTTACGGATGGACCGAAATCAATCGACAACGCCGTGTTTTTCGCACGCCTGGGGCAGCGCATCATTCATATTCTGAATGCCCATACGCCCGCCGGAGTTCTCTATGAGATCGACATGCGCCTGCGCCCCAGCGGTGCCTCCGGGTTACTGGTGAGCAGCATGGAAAGTTTCGCCGATTACCAAGCGACGCGGGCATGGACTTGGGAGCATCAGGCCCTGGTGCGCGCCCGCGTGGTGGCGAAGCAAGACGCTAATAATATTGCCGCACATTTCGAACAGTTGCGTCGTACTATCTTGCAGCAGCCGCGTGATGAGGCCACCCTGCGTGCCGAGGTGCATGATATGCGCGAGCGTATGCGGGTTGCCCTGGGCGCACACGAGCCGGGCCAATTCGATCTTAAACAGGATACAGGTGGTATCGCCGACATCGAATTTATGGTTCAATACGGGGCTTTATTGTGGGCTCACGATCAACCCGCGCTGCTTACCTTTACGGACAATATCCGCTTATTGCAGGGCTTCGCCGCTGGTGGCCGAATGCCTGTGGCGGATGTGCAATTATTGAGCGATGCCTATCGTGCCTACCGTGCTGCGGTACACCGTTGCGCATTACAGGACGAGCCTGCACGGGTTAATGAGACGGAGTTTGCTGAGTATCGCGCCGATGTAATTAGAATCTGGAAAAAATTGTTTTCGTAGCGTGCGCCGTGCGCATGAACTGACCGTGCGCACAGCGCACGCTATATAGGAGAGCAGGTATGACGATGGACGACCGCGACGGCGTCATCTGGTTTGACGGCACGCTGGTGCCGTGGCGCGATGCCAAGGTGCATGTGCTGACCCACACGCTGCATTATGGCATGGGCGTGTTTGAAGGCGTGCGCGCGTATAAAACAGAAAAGGGCACGGCCATCTTCCGTCTCGATGCGCACATGGATCGCTTGTTTCGTTCGGCGCACATCCTGGGCATGCCCATGCCCTTTGAAAAACGAGATTTATTCGAGGCCTGTCGTGCCGCCGTGCGCGAGAATGGACTGAACTCAGATGACAAGTCGGTCTACATCCGCCCCATGTGTTTCTACGGCTCGGAGGGCATGGGTCTGCGCGCCGACAATCTCAAGGTACACGCCATCGTCGCGGCCTGGCTGTGGGGTTCGTATATGGGCGCGGAGGGCATCGAGAAGGGCATCCGTGTCAAGACCTCATCGTTCACGCGCCATCACGTCAACATCACCATGTGCAAGGCGAAGGCGAACGGCAATTACATGAACTCGATGATGGCGCTGCGCGAAGCGCTCTCCTGCGGCGTGGACGAGGCGCTGCTGCTCGACGTGGACGGCTACGTGGCCGAAGGCAGCGGTGAGAATATTTTCATCGTGCGCGACGGTGCGCTCTGCACGCCGGAGCTGACCTCGGCACTCGACGGCATCACGCGCGACACGATCTTCAAGCTCGCCGCCGAAATCGGCATCGAGGTGCGCGAGAAACGCATCACGCGCGACGAGGTGTATATCGCGGACGAGGCCTTCTTCACCGGCACGGCGGCGGAAGTCACACCGATCCGTGAACTGGATGGAAGGCAAATTGGCAATGGCGGACGCGGCCCGATCACCGAGCGCCTACAGGCTTTGTATTTCGACCAGGTGCACGGGCGGCGCACACAATTCCCCGAATGGCTGACGCTGGTTTAATCCGCTGAGCAGAGCTTGCCCATGACTACTGAAAATCATACGCACACCATTCCTCCCTCTCAGTACATTGAGGCAAACGCCGCTAATCTTTACGAGGTTACGCGCGCCGACCTGCCGCTGCATTGCCCTATGGACGGCATGAGTTTGTGGAATTCTCATCCGCGCGTGTATTTGCCGATAGAGGCGACGGGGCAGGCGAAGTGTCCGTATTGCGGTGCGGTGTATGTTCTTGGCGGCGCTAAGTAACGTGCGCCATGTGCACATAAAAATTTCGTACGTATAACGCACGCTACCCTGTTGGCTGCCAAAACTCTCCCCATCAAACCCTTCCTAAAGCCTCGTTACTGGTCAACCTGGGCCTTGTTCGGGTTGATGCGTCTGCTTGCTGCACTACCTTATCCGTGGGCCATGAGGGTTGGGTGCGTAATCGGTAAATTCATGATGATCGTCTCAAAGTGTCGCCGCGAAATTGCCAAAATAAATCTATCACTATGCTTTCCTGAACTTACAAATTCCGAACGGAATCGGCTGCTACACAAGCACTTCGATTCGCTGGGCATGGGCGCAGTTGAGGCCGCCCTATGCTGGTGGACTCCGCTTGGGAAATTATTTTCCTTGGGGCATCTCGAAGGCCGCGATCATCTGGAGGCGGCATTGCGGCAGGGCAACGGGGTAATTTTACTCAGCGCACATTTCACGGCGCTGGAAATCGGTACGACCCTGCTGGCCTTGAACGTGCCTATCTGCGCGGTCTATCGTACTCATGGAAATCCATTATTCGAGACACTCACGCAACGTGCGCGAGCAGCTTATGCGCGCCGTGCCATCCCGGCGGGCGACATGAAGGCGATGCTGCGTGCCTTAAAGGACAATCTTCCGGTCTGGTTTTCGCCGGATCAAGACTTCGGTCGCAAGCACAGCATCTTCGTGCCTTTTTTCGGCCAGCCTGCGGCCTCGCTTACCGCCACCTCGCGGCTTGCCAAATTGAGCGGGGCCCCGGTTGTACCGTTTTTCTCACAGCGCATGGAGGATGGCAGCGGCTACCGGCTGGTGCTGCACCCGGCGCTGGAGAATTTTCCCAGCGATGATATCGAAGCAGACACGTTGCGTATCAATCAGATTATCGAGGCTGAAGTCCGGCGCTATCCCGAACATTACCTATGGGTACACCGGCGCTTTAAGACACGCGAGGCCGATTCGCCCAGGCCTTATGCCAAATACCGCAGACGCAAACGAAACAGGATGGATTAGTTACGGCTTTCTGACCAGCACATTTTCCATAATCAGATATTCCAGATCCGAGCCGAAGAATACATTCAACGCATCGGTTGGCGAGCAGGCCATCGGTTCGCCGCGGCGGTTCATCGAGGTATTTAATACCACGCCAATGCCACGGCGCTTTTCGAGTTCTTCGATCAAGGCGTAATAACGCGGGTTGGTGTCACGGCTGACCACTTGCGCACGCGCGGTGCCGTCCTTGTGTACGACCTCGGGGATGCGTGCCTTCCAGTGGTCGGCCACGTCAAAGGTGAAGGTCATGTATGGCGATGGATGCGCGGTTTGCAACACATCGGCTGCGACTCTATCCAGCATGCTCGGGCAAAACGGTCGCCAGCGTTCGCGGTATTTAATCTGTGCGTTGATGCGATCGGCGATGCCGGGAAAGCTTGGGTCGCCGAGAATGCTGCGATTGCCCAGGGCGCGTGGGCCGAATTCCATGCGCCCCTGGAACCAGGCCAGCGGATGACCATCAGCGAGAATCTCCGCTGCTTTTACGGAAGGATTTTCCAATAATTCCCAGCGTGGTTTAGCTGCATGGGCCTGGCACGCAGCGATGCAATCCTGGGTACTGTACGCTGGCCCCAAATAGACGTGCTTCATCTTCTCGACGCTGTCGCCCAGTTCAATCGCCGCATAGGTCGCGGCGCCGATGGCCGTGCCGGCATCGTCGGCGGCCGGCTGTACGAACAACTCTTGCACATGCGGCAAGGCTAAAATACGCTGGTTGAGTTTGACGTTTAATGCCACGCCACCGGCAAAACATACCTTGCCCGTTTCACGGAGGATGTCGCCGACATAGTGATCGATCAGCTTGAGCGCGACATCTTCCAGCAGCGCCTGCACACTGGCGGCATAGTCGATATACGGATCATCAATGTCATCGCCCTGGCGCTTCGGCCCCAGCCATTTCAATAACGCCGGGCTGAAAAAATAGCCCTTGCCGTTTTCCTTGTAGCGCCGCAGCCCAACGACATTCACCAGACGATTATTGATCTCGAAACTTTTTTCATCGTAGCGGATCAGGCGTGATAGATCATGCTTGCGCGGATTCCCGTAAGGTGCCATGCCCATCACCTTGAACTCGCCGTCGAGCATTTCAAAGCCGAGGAATTCTGTCATCGCGCCGTAAAATCCGCC
>JAYSPZ010000045.1:0-8830 GCA_043721815.1 Gammaproteobacteria bacterium
GTATTGTGCACTATTTTATTGCTGTTACACCTTGCCCACAAGAAATTTTCCAGGGAGCAACTTCCAAGGGATCACGAACATCCCGCCGCTTCGCGCAAAGATTCCAGGCTATTGGGCTGAAGTTCCACCTCAAGTATCCATCCACCTTCCGCACTGAGACTCTCTTCGCGCACCGCGCCCAGACTAAATAATTTAGCGCGCAAACGCCCTGCGGTAGGGGGCAGGCATAGGCTCTGGCGTAGCGGCTGCCGGATGCTCCCCACCTGCACATGGCCCATAGCGCCAAGATCGAGGCCGTTCAGGGCTGCACTGCCATTGAGCTCGGCACGAAACCCCTGAAGGTATTCGATGAGCGCCGTGTGCAACAGATCAATCCCGGCACCGCTCACTGCGGATAACCACACCCGCTGCACGCGACCCTGTTCATCGCGTTCCAGGCGCGGCTTACCGCCATCCATCAAATCGATCTTGTTGTAAATCTCAATTTGATGGATGGCATCAGCGCCGATTTCCTTGAGCACACGGTTGACCTGTTCCACATTAACGTGACGATTTTCATCCTGTGCATCAATGACGTGTAACAGCAGATTGGCCTGTCGTGTCTCCTCCAGGGTCGAACGGAACGCGGCCACCAGGTCGTGCGGCAGATGGCGGATAAATCCCACCGTATCGGCGAGGATCACGCTCTGTGCATTCGGCAACTCAACGCGACGCAGGGCAGGATCGAGCGTGGCGAACAATTGATTGGCCGCATACACGCTTGATCCGGTGAGACGGTTAAACAGCGTGGATTTTCCCGTGTTGGTATAGCCCACCAGAGAGGTCGTGAACAAGGCGGCCTTGATCCGGGATTTTCTGCCTTGATCGCGCTGGGTGCGAACCTTTTCCAGGCGTTTATTGATTTGCTTGATGCGCACACCGATCAGGCGACGGTCGGTCTCTAACTGGGTTTCACCCGGCCCGCGTAGACCAATACCGCCCTTTTGGCGCTCCAAGTGCGTCCAGCCGCGCACCAGGCGCGTGGATAGATGCTGTAACTGGGCAAGCTCCACCTGCAACTTACCTTCGTAAGTGCTGGCGCGCTGCGCGAAGATATCGAGGATAAGTCCGGTGCGATCCAGAACGCGGCATTGCAGGAGTCGCTCCAGATTGCGTTCCTGCGCGGGTGAGAGGGCATGATTGAATAGCACGACCTGGGCCTGCTCACGTTGCACCGCGACAAGTATCTCATCGGCCTTGCCGGTGCCTACAAAATACTTGGGGTCGGGCCTTGAGCGCGTGCCCGTGACTATTGCGGCAACGCTTACGCCGGCCGAGCGGGAAAGTTCCTGTAGTTCTGCGAGGTCTTCACGCTCGCCCTCGGCGTGTAGGTCGATATGGACGAGAACGGCACGTTCGGCGCGGGAGGGGCGCTCAAACAATCAGTAGCCCCATCGCCCGCTCAGGGTACATTTATTCGTTACCTAGATCCACTGCCGCATCATCCGTATTGGGAAGCTTTACGTTGCGCACCGGGACGACAGTGGAAATCGCGTGTTTATACACCATTTGACTCACCGTGTTCTTCAGCAGCACAACAAATTGATCGAAAGACTCGATTTGGCCCTGCAACTTGATGCCATTGACCAAATAAATCGAGACTGGCACTCCTTCCTTGCGCAAGGCATTTAGAAATGGGTCTTGAAGCGATTTCCCTTTAGTCATATTCATTCTCCTTTTTTTCGTTATTAGACTGAGAGTCAACTGGCACTCGCTTATCCGGCTAAAGGTGGTTTACTTACCTTTACTACAGGTGCGCTGAAAGTGCGTTGGCACAAAACTTCGTAACGGCATTGAAAACATCTTTATTGAGACTGTCGAACCAGACGGCATCCGGCTCGGTGCGCAACCAGGTGAATTGGCGTTTAGCTAACTGACGTGTGGCTATAATAGCGCTTTTCACCATTTGCTCGCAATCGGTTTTGCCCTCCAGATAGGCCCATGCCTGGCGGTAGCCCACGGCCCGTAGCGCCGGGGTTTGCTCGTCCACATCACCTCTGCACCGCAGTCCCTCGACCTCTGCCAAAAAGCCCTGCTCCAGCATGCCCGAAAACCGCCGCGCGATGCGCTCCTGCAAGACCGTCCGGTCGCTGGGTGCCACGATCAACTTCAACACGGGCTTATCCCAAGTTTCGGCAGTTTTCAGGGCATAAAGTTCCGTTGCCGTGCGACCGCTTAGCTCATACACCTCCAGCGCACGCTGAATGCGCTGCGGGTCATTGCGGTGTATGCGCCGCGCCGCCACCGGGTCGATGCTGGCCAGGCGCTCGTGCAAGGCCGTCCAGCCGATTTCCTGCGCCTGCGCATTGAGGTGCGCACGAATCAATGGATCCGCCGACGGTAATACGGAAAGCCCCCGCTGTAATGACCGGAAATACAGCATAGTGCCGCCGACCAATAAGGGAATCTTGCCGCGCGCGTGTATCTCGGCCATCTCATGCAGGGCATCGAGACGAAATTGCGCGGCGGAATAGGTATCTGCCGGGTCGCGGATGTCGATGAGCCGATGGGTAATGCGCTGGCGTAATTCCAGGCTGGGTTTGGCGGTGCCGATGTCCATGCCGCGATAGACCATGGCCGAATCCACGCTGATGATCTCGCAGGGTAGGTGCATGCACAGCTCCACGGCAAGGTCGGTCTTGCCGGAGGCCGTAGGGCCCATGAGGAAGATTGCAGCGGGCTGCGGCATGGTTACGGGCTACGCCTGACAGGCCAGGCGCGATGACTATTGGCCACGCATAAACATCTTGTCGAGGGCATCCAGGCTGAACTGTACCCAGGTGGGGCGCCCGTGATTGCATTGGCCGCTGCGCTCGGTGCGCTCCATATCGCGCAACAAGGCATCCATCTCCGGCAGGCTAAGACGGCGGTTGGCGCGCACCGCCGTGTGGCAGGCCAGCGTAGACAGCACGCCGTTCAAATGTTCACGAATACGCGTACTCGTGCCGTGCGTCAAGGTATCGGAAAGCACATCGCGCACCAGGGCAGCGATGTCCACATCGTGCAACAGGGCCGGTACCTGACGCACCACGAGCGCCTCCGGCCCGATACGGTCAAGCTCGAAGCCCAACTCCGCAAACAACGCGACATGCTCCTCGGCCGCGCTCGCCTCCGCGTGGCTGACGGCCACGGAAAGCGGCACCAATAAGGGTTGCGCCTGAATCCCGATGCCTTCAAAGGAAGACTTCAGGCGTTCATAGGTGATGCGCTCATGCGCGGCATGTATATCGACCAACACCATCCCCGGCTTATTTTGCGCGAGGATGTAAATCCCATGTAGTTGCGCTACGGCGTAACCCAACGGCGGGCTGGTTGCATTTTCATGGATGCGCTCGGACTCCACCCCGGAACTGTGGAGCGCGGCGTAGGCTGCCACGTGCTCGCGCACCTGGGAGGAGCTAGGACGCGCTAGTGTCGCAGTATAGCTGGAGGCTAAGGGCATGGCCTGCTGGGTATTGGCGTGCGCTGGGTATGTTGGTGGCGCGGTGCCGGGAGGCGGCAAGACCATTCCGGGGCTTACACCTGCCAGGGCTTGATGCAGGGCGCGAAACAGAAAGTCGTGAATGAGGCGACCTTCGCGGAAACGCACCTCGTGCTTAGCCGGGTGTGCATTAACATCGACTTGCGCGGGCGACATCTCCAGATACAGCACAAACGCCGGATGGCGCCCGTGATAGAGCACATCTTGATAGGCCTGGCGTACGGCGTGGCCGACCAGCTTATCGCGTACCATACGCCCGTTGACGTAAAAAAATTGCAGATCGGATTGACTGCGTGAAAACGTGGGCAATGCAATCCAACCCCACAAGCGCAGCCCCGTCGCCTCGAAGTCGACGTACAGGGCATGATCGACAAAGGCCTCGCCGCATACACGGGCAACGCGCCGCGCTCGGTCGCGCTCGTCGGGCGCGGGTGCCAATGTATAGATGGCCCGCTGGTTGTGGCGTAGCGTGATGCCAGTGGCGAAATGACTCAGGGCAATGCGTTTGACGACCTCCTCCACGTGTGTGAACTCGGTTTTTTCCGTGCGCAGAAATTTGCGTCGCGCCGGGGTATTAAAAAATAAATCGCGCACCTCCACCGTCGTGCCGAACGGATGGGCCGTCGGCTCGGGTTCGGTGTGCAGCTCGCGGCCATCGCCGTGGATGCGCCAAGCACTATCTGTATGCGCGGTGCGCGAACAAAGCTCCAGACGCGACACCGAACTGATACTGGGCAAGGCCTCACCGCGAAATCCCAGGGTGGTTACCTGCTCAAGGTCTTCCAGGGTAAGTATCTTGCTGGTGGCATGGCGGCTCAAGGCCAGCATGAGATCATCCTTGTGTATGCCCGCACCGTCATCGCGCACGCGCAGCAGGCGCATACCGCCCTGTTCTACGTCCACTTCGATCTGTGTGGCACCCGCGTCCAGGCTGTTTTCGAGCAGTTCCTTGACGACGGAGGCCGGCCGCTCGACGACCTCGCCTGCCGCTATTTGATTGATGAGCCGTGTGGGGAGACGCTGTACACGCATGGGTGCGAGACGAACAAGAGTGAAAACAGCAGACTAAAAGAAAACGGGCAGGAGCGCTACCTTCTTACAACTTTACTCGGACACATCTGCCAAGATCTGCGGAATACTCAGCACCACTCCGGCCTTTAATATGCCACCGGCCAAACTTTCGTTGGCGCTGCGCAGGCTCGCGGGACTGACTTGATAGCGCTTGGCAATACTCGATAAAGTCTCGCCGCGGCCGACCGCGTGCTGATGCGCCGGGACTTCCTGCCGGGCCAAGACGCTATCTGCGGGCAGGCGCTTGGCAAAATAACTGCGCACGCCGTCCATAACGGCACTCGCCATTACCTGCTGATGCTGTACATCGCGGAGTTTTCTTTCTTCGCTGGGATTGGAAATGAAGGCGGTCTCTACCAGGATGGAGGGGATGTCGGGCGACTTGAGCACGACAAAACCGGCCTGCTCAATGCGTGATTTATGCACCTTGCCGACACCTTTTAGGGCCTTCAGGACACTGGAGCCGACATCGATGCTGGCCTCGATGGTCGCGGTCTGCGAGAGATCGAGCAACACGGAGGCGAGTAATTCATCCTTGTCATCCAGGCTGACCCCGCCGACCAGATCCGATGCGTTTTCACGACTCGCCAGCCAGCGTGATGCCTCGTTCGTGGCACCGTTTTGCGATAAGGCATATACCGACGAGCCGCGTGCATCGGGGGTAAAAAATGCATCGGCATGAATGGAGATAAGCAGGTCGGCCTTCTCCGCACGCGCCTTCTCGATACGCTTGCGCAGACTGACAAAATAATCGCCGTCACGAATCATGACGGGGCGCATGCCCGGCTCCTTTTTAACCAAGGCCTCCAGCTTGCGTGCGATGGCCAGCACCACGTCTTTTTCAGCGGTACCCTTACTGCCACGTGCGCCGGGGTCTTCGCCGCCATGGCCTGCGTCAATCGCAATGACGATATCGCGCGGCGACGTTTGGGCGGGCGCATTGCTTGGCGGCGGCACCGACAGAGCCTCGTCGATACTGGCAACGGGTAATTTGTCCGGGAACAAATCGACCACCAGTCTATGGCCATAAGTCTGATTGGGCTTGAGCGCGAAACTCTTGGCCCGTACACCGTCTTTCAGGCCGATCGTCACGCGCATACCTTGCGCATGAGACGTGCTGGCAAGCCGGGTCAGAAAGCTGCGCTTGGCGTTAAATGCGGGCTGAAGGTTGGTAAACGCTATATTGCTTAGCTCGATCTCAATGCGATCAGGATTGCTCCGCGTGGACACGCGGTAAACTGCGGGGGAATTGAGATCGAACACAATCCGCGTATTGTCCGGCGCGGGCCAGATGCGCACACCCTGGACTTGGCCTATTGCCTGCCCTTCAAACTGCCCCGGTGCGCCCAGGCAAGTGGCTGATACCAGTAATAACAATAGAGCATTTAAGTAGCGCATCAGTATTGCACCGGTAAAATGGGTGGCGTGTGTGCAAACAGTTGCGCTTACTTTGCAAGAATTTTTTTATATTATCAATAGATAAGGTCGATAAGCTCGACAATATATAATGATTATTCCGCCAGGGCGCTTAAGATCGCTTGCCCTCGCGTCGTGTGGGCCTCATAACAAGCCCGGCGTCCGTTCGGGGCGTAAAAAAGCTGAATACTCAGATCCGCACACGGCAATAGCCCCGCGCCACGCTCTGGCCATTCGACCAGACACAGGGCAGTGGGAATAAAATAATCGCGCAGGCCGATATTTTCCAGCTCCTCTGACTTATTTACCCTATATAAATCAAAGTGATAAACCTGACGCACACCCAGGTCGTAGGGCTCAACCAAGGTAAAGGTCGGACTCTTCACCGGCCCACGATGGCCTAAACAACGCAACAGTCCTCGCACCAGCGTGGTCTTGCCCGTGCCCAGTTCGCCTTGTAGATAGATGAGTGCGCCACCGCTAGTGCAGGCAAGCCCCATGCGGCTACCCAGGGTCTCCATCGCGGACTCAGTCGCTATATGCTCTTCTATCACCCGAAATTTATCCCTTTGCGTAACTCCGGCAAAAGGAAGCTCTGCGTAAACAGAGAGTCCTTGGGTCGCCGCACTACAAATTTTTAACACTCTAAACTAACGATGCAGCATCCACCAAGGCAAGCACCGGTGCGCCCACATACCATGGCCCTGGCCCACTATAGGTGATTCAGGCGCGGATATTGCATACAAGTAATGCAGTCTAAGGGCTATGGCCCATTCAGATACCCATCGCCACCTAAGCTAGGTGGCGCTTTTGTGGGGGACGGACATATAAAGGTGCAGGGCAGTGGGCACTTAACAAAAAAATGGACGCAACACATGAATGTGCCGGTGTTAAATCGTATTCTGATGATAGATGATGAGTCCGCTATCCAAACCGTGGCGCGGCGCGCGCTTGAAGCCTTGGGCGGCTTTACGGTACAGCTCTGTAGCTCCGGCAGCGAGGCGGTGATGATTGCCTCTACATTCAAGCCCGACGTGATCCTGCTCGATGTCATGATGCCGGACATGGACGGGCCTGCCACCCTTAAAGCCTTGCGTGAACAACCCTGCACCGCCGCAATTCCGGTCATCTTTATGATGGCAAAGGTGCAGGCGCATGAGGTCGTGCGCTACAAGGGCTTGGGTGGCCTGGATGTCATTGCCAAGCCCTTCAACCCGATGACACTATCCGCAACGATCCGACAAATATGGGAACACGCCTATACCTGATGCGCCACTAAACGCAGAGAAATTATCAAGTGCCCTGAATATAAAATTCGTGTGGCACTTGCCGAACAAGATTCGTCGTTACTACCCGGCCTTGCGCCCGCTGATGCCGAGATATTTTTCATACAGGACTTCCTGACTCTCCACAAAGTCTGGATCGAACGGAATGCAATCGACGGGGCACACCTCAACGCACTGCGGCTTGGCAAAATGACCGACGCACTCTGTGCAGAGACTATGGTCGATGACATAAATCTCTGCCCCCTGCGAGATCGCGTTATTCGGACATTCCGGCTCGCAGACATCGCAATTAATACACTCATCGGTAATCATTAAAGCCATTAAAAACCAACACTCTCCCCGCAACCGCAGGATGATTTTTCATTGGGATTCGTATATTTGAATATTTCCTTGAGGCCGTCCTTGATAAAATCCAGTTGCGAGCCGTCGAGGTAAACCAGGCTGTGCGCATCGACCACCAGCTTGGTGCCGCCCTGCTCGAACACCCCATCGCCTTCATTGATTTCGCGAGCAATATCGAAGGTATAAGCCATGCCCGAGCAGCCGGCTTTTTTAATACCCAGGCGCAAACCGATGCCGCCTTCCTTTGCGAGGAGCTTTTGTACACGCCGAGCCGCACTATCTGTTAAGGTGACCGCCATGTTAACTCTCCATTAATTGACAACCGCATGGCCCTATTATACAAGGAACCGTCAAGGGCATGAACGTTTCTTCATATAGCACTAACCGCACTGTACTCATGCACTAGCGGCACGCTAGAATCCATGTCTTTGCACACGAGAACCAGCCTGATGCGTGCCTCCCAGCTTTTGCTCCCCACCACGAAAGAAACGCCCGCCGATGCCGAGATCATCAGCCATCGACTGATGCTGCGTGCCGGGATGATCCGCAAACTTGCCGCCGGCATTTATACCTGGCTGCCCTTGGGCCTGCGCGTGCTGCGCAAGGTTGAGGCCATTATCCGGGAGGAAATGGATCGCAGCGGGGCGCAAGAGGTGCTGATGCCGACCGTGCAGCCGGCCGAATTATGGCAGGAATCCGGGCGTTGGCAACAATACGGCGGTGAACTACTGCGCCTAAAAGACCGTCACCAGCGCGAGTTCTGCTATGCCCCAACCGCCGAAGAGGTCATCACCGACATGGTGCGGCGCGAGATACACAGCTACAAACAATTACCCGCCACGTTTTATCAAATCCAGACCAAGTTCCGCGACGAACCGCGTCCGCGCTTCGGCGTGATGCGCGCACGCGAATTCCTGATGAAGGATGCTTACTCATTTCATATTGACCAGGCTTCGCTGGATAAAACCTATGCCGATATGCACGCGGCCTACACGCGCATCTTTATGCGTTTCGGCCTCAACTTTCGCGCGGTGTATGCCGACACCGGCAGCATCGGCGGCAGCGGCTCGCAGGAATTCCATGTCTTGGCCGCCTCGGGTGAAGACGCCATCGCCTTTTCTACGGGCAGCGATTACGCGGCCAATGTGGAATTAGCAGAGGCAGTTGCGCCGGACGGGCAGCGACACGCTGCGCA
>JAYSPZ010000046.1:0-6588 GCA_043721815.1 Gammaproteobacteria bacterium
GCGGATTTGCCCGCTGCCGATAGTCCGGTCTGCGTTGAGGTGCTAGGCCGCAAGGAAAATTTGTTCGAGCTTCATTTTGATGACCCGCGCCCGGTGGCGAATATTCTGGATGCTATCGGCCAAGTACCCTTGCCGCCTTACATCTCACGCCAGCCCGATGCGGCCGACGAGGCACGCTATCAAACGGTTTATGCGCGCAACAAAGGTGCCGTCGCCGCGCCTACGGCGGGCCTGCATTTCGACCAGGGCTTATTGGATTTATTGGCACGCCAAGGCATAGAAAGCGCCTTCATCACGCTGCACGTCGGTGCGGGCACCTTCGAACCCATGCGCGTCGATAACATTGCAGAGCATAAGATGCACAGTGAGCACATAAGCGTGTCACAGCATGTGTGCGAGCAGGTATACGCGACCCGCGCCCGCAGCGGACGCGTGATCGCTGTGGGCACCACCAGTGCCCGCGCCCTGGAGTCCGCCTCACAAGAAGGCAGGCTTGCCCCGTTTTGCGGGGAGAGCACTATTTTTATTTATCCCGGCTATCGATTTAACAGCGTCGATGCCCTGATTACCAATTTCCACCTGCCGGAATCGACGCTGTTGATGCTGGTGTGCGCCTTTGCCGGCCGGGAAAATGTGCTGGCGGCCTATCGTCACGCCGTCACCAACGAATACCGTTTCTTCAGCTACGGCGATGCGATGTTTTTAACAAAACAGTTACACATAGTAAGTAGCCAGTAAAACTTCTCGTCACTTATCACTATGAAACTGAAGTTATATGAAATTTGAACTACTCGCCACACAAGGCCCCGCCCGGCGCGGACTCCTGACTTTTCCGCGCGGCACGGTGCAGACCCCGGCCTTTATGCCCGTGGGCACTTACGGCACGGTCAAGGCCATGACACCGGAGGAATTACAATCCATCGGCGCGGAGATCATTCTCGGCAATACCTTCCACCTGATGCTGCGCCCCGGCACCGATGTCATCGCCGCGCACGGTGATCTGCACAACTTCATGCACTGGCAAGGCCCTATCCTGACCGATTCCGGCGGGTTTCAAGTATTCAGTCTTGGCGCGATGAGGACGATTTCCGAGGCAGGCGCGACCTTCAGTTCCCCGGTCAATGGCGACAAGGTCTTCCTGGGGCCGGAAGAGGCCATGGCCGTGCAGCGTGCGCTGGGCGCGGATATCGTGATGGTGTTCGACGAGTGCACGCCCTACCCTGCGAGCGAGGAGGCCGCGCGTATTTCCATGGAACTCTCGCTGCGTTGGGCCGAGCGCAGCCGGGCTGCGCACGCGGACAATGCGGCCGCCCTGTTCGGTATCGTGCAGGGTGGCATGTACGAACACTTGCGCATGGCCTCTCTGCGCGGGCTGGCGGATATCGGCTTCGATGGCTACGCCATCGGCGGTCTCTCCGTGGGCGAGACCAAACCCGAGCGCGAACGTATCCTCTCTGACCTGCTCCCGCAGATGCCCGCCGCGCGGCCCCGTTATTTGATGGGCGTGGGCACGCCGCAAGACATCGTCGAGGCGGTGCAGTTGGGTATCGATATGTTCGATTGCGTGATGCCGACGCGCAACGCGCGTAACGGCCACCTGTTCGTACATGCCGGGGACATCCGTATCCGTAACAGTCAGTATCAGTACGATACGCGGCCGCTGGATGAATCCTGCCCCTGCTATACTTGTCGCAATTACAGCCGCGCCTACCTGCGCCACCTCGACAAGGCCAATGAAATCCTCGGCGCACGGCTGAATACCATTCATAATCTCTATTACTATCAGGAACTGATGAGCGGCCTGCGCGCAGCCATTAGCGCGGGTGAATTGGATGTCTTTGTAGCGGAATTCCACGCAAAACGCGCGCAAAGTTCGCCCGCTGTGGCATAATTCGGCACCGGCGCAACCCTACCGAGCGTCCTGGATTTGATGATCTACACCGCATTTCTTAATTAAGGAAAAATCATGAGTTTTTTTATTGAAGATGCCTTCGCGGAAACTGCCGCCGTCGGACCGACCTCCGGGTTAATGAGCTTTCTGCCCCTCATATTTATCTTCCTGGTATTTTATTTTTTACTGATTCGCCCGCAAATGAAACGCGCCAAGGATCACAAGGTTCTCGTTTCCGCCCTGGCGAACGATGATGAAGTAATCACCAGCGGCGGACTGCTGGGCCGTATCACCGAGCTTAGCGATGATTTTGTCGGCGTTGAGATCAGCCCTGGGGTCAACGTCAAGGTACAGCGCCAGGCGGTGGCGACCGTGCTGCCCAAGGGCACCATTAAGGGCCTATAAGCCCTCACACCCGATACCTCGCCGGAATTAATCTATGACTAATCAGTATCCGCTTTGGAAATATCTGCTCGTCCTGGTCATTGTGGTTGCAGGTTTCATTTACGCCCTCCCCAATCTCTACGGCGAAGACCCTGCGGTACAGGTATCGCCCACGCGCAGCACCAAAATCGATGCCGCTACGCAAACCAGGGCGCAAGACCTGCTCAAGCAGGCAGCGATCACTTACAAATCGATCAGCAAGGATGAGCGCGGACTGTTGATCCGCTTTAACGATGCCGAGATCCAGCTTAAGGCCAAGGATATTCTCAAAGACGGATTCGGCGATGGTTATGTGGTCGCGCTGAACCTCGCCTCTACCACGCCGGGATGGCTGCGAAAGCTCAAGGCAGAGCCTATGTACCTGGGCCTTGATTTGCGCGGCGGCGTGCACTTCTTAATGGAAGTGGATATGGATGCCGCCGTCAAGCAAGCTGAGGAACGCTATGCAGGCGATCTGCGCACCTTGCTGCGCGATAAAAAACTCCGTTATGTAACAATCGCGCGTACCAGTCGCGGCGGTGTGGAGGTCAAGTTCCGCAACCCGCAGGAGCGCGACCAGGCAAACGATCTGATACATGAGCAATACCGCGATCTGGTGCTCGCCGATCGTGATGCTGCCGATGAATATTACCTGAGCGCGACGCTAAGCGCGGCCGAGCAACGCGATACGCGCAAGCTGGCCCTGCAGCAAAATATCACCACCCTGCGCAACCGCGTAAACGAATTGGGCGTTGCCGAGCCGATTATCCAGCAGCAGGGCGACAACCGCATCGTCGTGCAATTGCCCGGTGTGCAGGACACCGCGCGTGCCAAGGAAATCCTCGGCGCCACCGCCACGCTGGAGTTCCGGCTCGTGGATGAAACGCACAGCGTTGCCGAGGCTACGGCAGGCCGGGTACCGGCCGGGGCCAAGCTCTACAAACAGCGCGATGGCGGCAATGTGTTGCTTAAAAACCAGGTCATGCTGACCGGTGATTATATTACCGATGCCGCCTCCGGCATCGAGCAGCAGTCCGGCGGTCCGGCTGTGTTCATAACCCTGGACGGCAAGGGTGCGAGCGTCTTCAGCAATGTGACTAAGGATAACGTCGGAAAGCTGATGGCGGTGGTATTTATCGAGAATAAGACCGACACGAAAATAATCGACGGCCAACAACAGAAGGTTCACAACAAGGTCGCGGAGGTCATTAATGTCGCAACCATACGCGAGCAGCTCGGCAAGCGTTTCCAGATCACCGGCCTGGACAGCACGACCGAGGCGCGCGACCTGGCCTTACTGTTGCGCGCCGGTGCCCTGGCCGCGCCCATCGACATCATTGAAGAGCGTACCGTGGGTCCGAGTTTGGGCGCGGAAAATATCACCAAAGGCTTTAACTCGACGATGATCGGCTTCGCCGCCATCGCCTTGTTCATGGCCATTTACTACCGCATGTTCGGCGTTATTTCCAGCATCGCCCTGGCCGTGAATATCATCCTGCTCATCGCGGTCTTGTCGATGCTGCAGGCCACGCTCACCCTCCCCGGCATCGCCGGTATCGCACTCACCGTCGGTATGGCCATCGATGCGAACGTACTGATCTTCGAGCGAATACGCGAGGAGTTGCGCAATGGGAACAGTCCGCAGGCGAGTATCCACGCGGGTTATGATCGCGCCTTCGATACCATCGTTGACTCCAATATCACCACCTTGATCGCCGGACTTGCCTTGTTCTGGCTGGGGTCGGGCCCGATACGCGGTTTCGCCGTGACGCTGTGTATCGGCATTATAACCTCCATGTTCAGCGCGGTGATGGTATCGCGCGCCATCGTCAACCTCAGCTACGGCAGATGCCGCAAGCTGGCCAAGTTAGCCATTTAAGCAAGGGAATACTAAGGTGGAATTTTTTAGGATAAAACGCGACATACCGTTCATGAGTTATGCGCGCCTCACGGCGTTCATTTCCGTAGGGACATTTGTTTTGGCGGTGATTTTTCTTGTCCTGCGTGGATTGCACTTTGGTGTGGACTTCACCGGTGGCACCTTGATGGAGGTGCGTTACCCTCAGCCGGCACATCTCGAAGCCATACGCGCCACGCTCGCCAAGGATAGTTTTGCCGATGCCACAGTGCAGAATTTCGGCTCATCTATTGACGTGCTGGTGCGCTTGCCGGTAAAAAAGGGCGTGACCAGCGCGCAGCTCAGTGAGCGTGTATTACACTCACTACGCAAACAGGATAGCAAGGTCGAACTGCGACGCGTGGAATTTGTCGGCCCGCAGGTCGGCGCGGAGCTCGTCAACGACGGCGGTCTGGCCTTGATCCTGGTTTCCATCGGAATCATGATCTACCTGGCCATTCGTTTTGAGTGGCGCTTTGCCGTCGGTGCCATCGTTGCGACGGCGCACGATGTCATTATCATCCTCGGAATCTTTGCCTTGTTCCAATGGGAATTTTCACTCAGCGTGCTCGCCGCAGTACTGGCGATCCTGGGTTATTCGGTCAACGACACCGTGGTGGTATTTGACCGGATACGCGAAAATTTTCGCAAGATGCGCAAGGGCACCATCCCGGAGGTCATCGATAACGCGATTACGCGCACCTTAAGCCGCACCATCATGACGCACGTCACCACGCAGTTGATGGTGTTCTCCATGATGTTTTTTGGCGGAGAAACCTTATATTACTTTGCGATGGCCTTGACCCTGGGCATCGTCGTCGGCACGTATTCATCCGTCCTGGTGGCAAGCCCGATCGTGATGTGGCTCGGCATCAGCCGCGCGGATTTAATGCCCGTGAAGAAAGAGGGTGAGGCGCAAGAAGAACAGCCTTAAGGCAATCAGCCGCCCAGTGAGTCGGCAGCGACTTCATTCCAACTAAAGTTAAATTCATGCAGGGCGGACATACTCATCATCGTGTTTTTATTCTTTGCGCCAGGTCGTCCCTGTCGTCCCGTCCTCTAAAATAATCCCTTGGACAATCAGCTCATCGCGGATGCGATCCGATTCATCCCAGTTTTTGTTTTTACGCGCCACATTGCGCCGGTTAATTAATACTTCAATCGCCTCTTTCGTTAATGCGTCGGCTTGCTTATCTGTTTCAACGCCACCCTTCCCGGGTGTTCCTTGCAAATAGCTCTCCGCGTCGTCCTGCAACAAGCCCAGCACGGCGGCCAAGCACCGCAGCAAACCGCCCATACGTGCAGCTTCATCCCCATTTCCAGCAAGCTTCTGCTTATTTGTTTCCCGCGCCAGATCGAACAACACCGCGAGTGCGTTTGATGTATTGAAATCATCGTCCATAGCAGCGGTGAAACGTGCTGTGTAATCATCCCGATCTTCGGCATTCGGATGCGCAGGCAAACCGCGCAAGGCCGTATAAAAACGTGTCAACGCGCTTCTGGCATTTTCGAGATGCCCGTCAGAATAATTCAGTGGGCTGCGATAGTGGCTATCAAGGATAAAATAGCGTATTTCCTCGGGATGATAATGTGCAAGCACCTCTCGCACACTAAAGAAATTGCCCAATGATTTAGACATCTTTTCATCGTCCACGCGCAGGAATCCGTTGTGCATCCAGACATTGACAAACTTGTGGCCGGTGGCAGCCTCCGATTGCGCAATCTCGTTTTCATGATGGGGAAATTGCAAATCCAGTCCGCCGCCATGAATATCGAAATGTTCGCCTAGGCAATGTGTGGCCATCGCCGAGCATTCGATATGCCAACCCGGCCTGCCCTTGCCCCAGGGCGAATCCCAGCTCGGCTCACCGGTCTTGGCCGCCTTCCATAAGACAAAATCCAGCGGATCATCCTTGGCCTCGTCGATTTCCACGCGCGCACCGACACGCAAGTCATCCAGCAATTTCCCGGACAATGCACCGTAACTCGAAAAGCTGCTCACATCGTAATAAACGTCGCCGTTTTTAACGGCGTAGGCATGACCTTTGCCCATCAGCGTTGCGATCATGGCGAGGATGGTATCAATATGCTGCGTGGCACGCGGCTCCTCATCAGGACGCAGCACGCCCAGTCTTCCGGCATCCTCATTCATCGCCTCGATAAAGCGCGCCGTGAGGCTTGTATACTCCTCGTTATTTTCATGCGCGCGGCGGATGATCTTGTCGTCGATATCGGTGATGTTGCGCACATACGTTACGTCATAGCCCAAACTGCGCAGATAGCGCACCACGGTATCGAATACCACCAACACGCGCGCATGGCCGAGGTGGCAGTAGTCGTAGACGGTCATGCCGCAAACGTACAGACGCACCTTGCC
>JAYSPZ010000047.1:0-6027 GCA_043721815.1 Gammaproteobacteria bacterium
CGGTCACCGAGCGTCACCTTACCCTCAATAATCACATTAACATCAATCACTACATCACTGCCGCAGCTTAACTCGCCGCGCAGGTCAAAGCGCGCCGGATCATGGAGCGTCACGCCTTGCAGCATTAATTGCTGCGTCTGTGCGCGCTGATAATGGCGTTCCAGCTCCGCGAGTTGAGCCTTGTTATTGATGCCCAGCACTTCGGCGTGGGAGCCGGGGGATACGGTATTGATGGGCACACCGTCGCGCACCGCCAGCGCAATGATGTCGGTAAGATAAAATTCACCTTGCGCGTTATTGTTTTTCAGTGTGCTTACCCAGCGGCTTAGGTGCTCGGCATCCACAGCCAGGATGCCGGTATTAATTTCAGTGATCTGACGTTCGCCGGGGCTGGCATCTTTTTCCTCGATGATGCGCAACACCCTGTTTTGCTCGTCGCGCATGATGCGCCCATAACCGTCAGGGTCACTCTGCTGTATAGTGAGTAAGCCCAACGCATCGTCAGCGGCATCCAGCAATCGGTGCAGAGTGGCCACTGAGATTAAAGGTACATCGCCGTAGAGCACCAGCACCTTACCCTCTTTCACGAACGGCATGGCTTTGGCCACGGCATGGCCGGTGCCTAGCTGCTCGGCCTGTTCCACCCAATTTACCTTTAGATGATTCAGACGCAACGGCACGGTATCGCCGCCATAACCATAGACAACATGGATTTGCTGCGCGTCCAGATGTTGCGCCGTTGTGACTACATGTTCGAGCAGGGGTTTTCCGGCAAGCCGATGAAGAACTTTCGGCAAATTCGAGCACATGCGTTTGCCTTGACCGGCGGCGAGGATGATGATGCTGAGGTTCATGCGTCAAAGCATAAACTACGGGCTACGGGAGAGGAATAGGCTGAAGCAATTTGGAAGGCTGGGCCGAGCAACAGGCCGTGGGTGGACGTATGCCCCAAGGCGGTGTTTAGCGCCCCGATCTCTTGCGCAAACGCTGAATCGCCTGCAACTGCGCAATGGCAGCGGCGAGTTCACCCGCAGCCTTGGCGTAGTCAATATCGGAGCTGCGATCTTCCATCGCCTTCTCGGCACGCTGCTTGGCCTCCAGCGCCGCCGCCTCGTCGACATCTTTGGCGCGCATCGCGGTATCCGAAAGAATAGTCACCACATGCGGCTGGATTTCCAGGATACCGCCGGAAACATAAAAAGATTCTTCAGTGCCACCGGGTATGCGCACCCTGACTTCACCGGGTCGCAAGGTCGTGAGTAGCGGTGCATGACGCGGCAGTATCCCCAGCTCACCGTCTGCGCCGGGGGCAAATATCATCTCGGCAAGGCCGGAAAATATCTCGGCCTCGGCGCTTACGATGTCAACGTGTGTAGTCATGACCATGCCTTAATTCCCGCTTAGTGCTACAAACAATCCTGGCTCAACTGAGAAGCAAGCAGTTTGGTTTCAGACGAGCCGCAACGAAGTATCAAACCAAACTGCGCCGCTTATCAGAGCGTCTTTGCCTTTTCGACCGCTTCATCGATAGTCCCAACCATGTAAAACGCCTGTTCCGGCAACTGGTCATACTCGCCACCGACAATGCCCTTGAAGCCGCGGATGGTGTCTTTCAGCGACACGTACTTGCCCGGTGCGCCGGTAAATGTTTCTGCGACGTGGAAGGGCTGCGAGAGGAAACGCTGAATCTTGCGGGCACGCGACACCGTCAATTTATCGTCCTCCGATAACTCGTCCATACCCAGGATCGCGATGATGTCCTTCAATTCTTTATAACGCTGCAAGATACCTTGCACGGCGCGCGCGGTGTCGTAATGCTCTTGACCGATGACCAGCGGATCCAACTGGCGGCTGGTGGAATCGAGCGGGTCCACGGCGGGGTAGATGCCCAGCTCGGCGATCTGGCGCGACAGTACCACGGTGGCATCCAGGTGCGCGAAGGTCGTTGCCGGCGACGGATCGGTAAGATCGTCGGCGGGCACGTAGACCGCTTGAATGGAGGTAATCGAGCCGGTCTTGGTGGAGGTGATGCGCTCCTGCAACGCGCCCATCTCGGCGGCCAGCGTCGGCTGATAACCCACGGCGGAGGGCATACGACCGAGCAGCGCGGACACCTCGGTGCCGGCCAGTGTATAACGGTAAATATTGTCGATGAACAACAACACGTCACGGCCTTCATCGCGGAAGAACTCGGCCATGGTCAGGCCGGTGAGGGCCACGCGCAGACGGTTGCCGGGCGGCTCGTTCATCTGGCCGTAGACCATCGCAACCTTGGACTCGGGCAGGTTGTCGAGCTTGATCACCCCTGCCTCCGCCATCTCGTGGTAGAAGTCGTTGCCTTCACGGGTGCGCTCGCCCACGCCGGCGAATACCGACAAACCCGAATGCTCGGTAGCGATATTATTAATCAGCTCCAGCATGTTCACGGTCTTGCCCACGCCGGCGCCGCCGAACAGGCCGACCTTACCGCCCTTGGCGAACGGACAGATCAGATCGATAACCTTGATGCCGGTTTCAAGCAGCTCCGTGCTGGCCGCCAAATCAACGTAGGCCGGGGCCTTGCGGTGGATAGCCCAACGTACCTTTTCATTGATCGGACCGCGTTCGTCGATGGGCGTGCCGAGCACGTCCATGATGCGGCCCAGGGTTTCAATACCGACCGGCACCGCGATCGGCTCGCCGGTGTTTTCCACCGCGACACCACGGCGCAGACCGTCGGTCGAGCCCATGGCGATGGTACGAACCACGCCGTCGCCCAATTGCTGCTGCACCTCGAAGGTCAGCCTGGATTCTTTCGCTATCAGCGCGTCGTACACATTCGGCATGGCCTCGCGCGGAAACTCCACGTCTACCACCGCACCAATGATCTGAACGACTTTTCCGGTACTCATATCCATAACAACTTCCTCGTTTAATTCATGTAGGTTGGGTCAAGGAGCGAAGCGACGGACCCAACGCACTAAGCTCTGTCCTCTGCCCCCTCACCCCATCCCTCTCCAAAGGGAGAGGGGGTGTCTGTTCCTTCTCCCTGCGGGAGAAGGGTCGGTTTACACGGCCGCCGCGCCTGCCACAATCTCCGATAGCTCTTGCGTGATCGAGGCCTGGCGCGCCTTGTTATAGGCGAGCTGCAATTCCTCAATGATATTGCCGGCGTTGTCCGAGGCGCTCTTCATGGCGACCATGCGCGCCGCCTGCTCGGAGGCGATATTTTCCAGCACGCCCTGATACACCAGCGACTCGATGTAGCGCGTGAGCAGTTGATCCAACACCGTTTTGGCATCGGGCTCGTAAATATAATCCCAATGGTGCTTCATCTCGGCATTGTCTTCCGCAGCGAGCGGTAGCATCTGCTGCACTTGCGGGCGCTGCGTCATGGTGTTCACGAATTCGTTATAGACCACGAACAAGCGATCAATCTTGCCATCGTTGTAGGCATCCAGCATCACTTTCACGGTGCCGATCAGCGACATCAGTACCGGCGCGTCGCCCAAGTGCGCCACCTGCGCGACGATATTGCCGCCCAAGCGCTTGAAGAAGGCCGCGCCCTTGGCCCCGACGGTGCACACATCGATACCGGCACCCTGTCGATCCAGTTCGCGCATGGCCTGCACGGTGGCCTTGAACAAATTGCTGTTTAAGCCACCCGCCAAGCCGCGATCCGATGAAATGATGATAAAACCGGCGCGCTTCACCGCACGGTCTTGCAGGTACGGATGCTTATATTCGGGATGGGCATTCGCCAGGTGACCGATCACGTTGCGTATCTTCGCGGCATACGGGCGCGCCGCGCGCACGCGCTCCTGCGCCTTGCGCATCTTGCTGGTCGCGACCATTTCCATGGCGCGCGTGATCTTCTGCGTGCTCTTGACGCTCTTGATCTTGGTGCGTATTTCTTTGCCGTTGGCCATCTATCTCTATACCTATACGATTCGTCAAACCACCCTCATCCCAACCTTCCCCCGAGGGGAGAAGGGGTCATTTCCTCTCCCTTTAGGAGAGGGTGAGGGCTTACCATACATTGCTCGACTTGAATTTCGTTAATGCCGCACGCAAGCCGCTCTCGATGTCCGCGCTGTAATCGCCGGTGCTGTTGATCTTGTCCATTAAATCCGCGTGGTTGGATTTCATATAGGTGTGCAGGGCATGCTCGAAGCCCTGAATCTTGGCCACCTCGATGTCATCCAGGAAACCCTGGCTGGCGGCAAACAAGGACACCGCCATCTCCGCCACGCTCATCGGCGAGTATTGCTTCTGTTTCATCAACTCGGTGACGCGTTGACCGCGCTCGATCTGCTTGCGTGTGGTCTCGTCGAGATCGGAAGCGAACTGCGCGAAGGCCGCCAGCTCGCGGTATTGCGCCAAGTCCAGACGCACACCGCCGCCGAGTTTCTTGACGATTTTGGTCTGCGCCGCGCCACCGACACGCGATACGGACAGACCGGCGTTGATGGCGGGACGAATACCGGCGTTGAACAAATCGGTTTCCAGAAAGATCTGGCCGTCGGTGATGGAGATCACGTTGGTCGGCACGAAGGCGGATACGTCACCGGCCTGGGTTTCGATGATCGGCAGACCCGTGAGCGAGCCGGTCTTGCCCTTCACCGCGCCGTTGGTGATCTTCTCCACATAGTCGGCGTTGACGCGCGCGGAGCGCTCCAGCAGACGCGAGTGCAGATAGAACACATCGCCCGGATAGGCCTCGCGGCCCGGCGGGCGACGCAACAGCAAGGATACTTGACGGTAGGCCCAGGCCTGCTTGGTCAAGTCGTCGTAAATAATCAGCGCATCTTCGCCGCGGTCGCGGAAATATTCACCCATCGAACAACCCGAGTAGGGCGCGATAAATTGCAGGGCGGCGGAGTCGGAGGCGGTGGCGGCGACCACGATGGTGTGCGCCATCGCGCCGTGTTCTTCGAGCTTGCGCACCACGTTGGCGATACTCGAGGCCTTTTGGCCGATGGCGACGTAGATGCACTTGATGCCGGTATTTTTCTGATTGATGATGGTATCGATGGCCACGGCGGTCTTGCCGGTTTGGCGGTCACCGATGATCAACTCGCGCTGGCCGCGCCCGATCGGCACCATCGCGTCGATGGCCTTCAGGCCGGTCTGTACCGGCTGATTCACCGATTGACGCGCAATAACGCCCGGCGCTACCTTTTCAATCGGCGAGGTCAGCGTGGTATTGACCGCGCCCTTGCCGTCGATGGGGATGCCCAGCGCATCTACCACGCGCCCCAGCAGGGCCTCGCCGACCGGCACCTCCAGGATGCGGCCCGTGCACTTCACGCTGTCGCCCTCGGTGATGTGCTCATATGCGCCCAAGATCACCGCGCCGACCGAGTCACGCTCCAGATTGAGCGCCATGCCGTAGGTGTTGCCGGGGAATTCCAGCATCTCGCCCTGCATGGCATCGGCCAGGCCGTGCACACGCACGATGCCGTCGGTGATGCTGACCACGCTGCCCTCGGTGCGGGCCTGCGTGACGATCTCAAAATTCTCGATGCGCTGCCGGATTAGATTGCTAATTTCTGACGGGTTAAGTGCCATTATACTTCCTCTATATCAAACTCTGTGGCGTGCGCGATGCGCACGATTCAATTATTAAAGCCTTTATCTGGCCAGGACGTTGGCCAGTCTTTCTAATTGGCCGCGCGCCGAACCGTCGATGACACTATCACCGGCGCGGATCACAACGCCGCCGAGCAGTTGCTTATCCACGGTGTTTACCAGGCTAATGGTGCGGCCCAAGCGCTTCTGCAAGGCTGCGGCAATCTTGCCTTGCTGCTCCTCGGTGAGCGGATAGGCGGACACCACCTGCGCCGCCAGAGTATTCTCGGCCTCGGCGCGCTGCGCATCATATAGAGCAGCGATCTCAGGCAGCACATTCAGGCGGCGGTTTTCGACCAGTAGCTTGATAAAATTCTGGCCCGCCGCGCTGAGCTTATCGGCCGCCCCTGTTGCGGCACCGAAGATATCCAGAAACAAGCGCACCAATTGCGGCTTTTGCACACGCGGATCGCCGGC
>JAYSPZ010000048.1:0-2270 GCA_043721815.1 Gammaproteobacteria bacterium
CGCGCCGGACTGCTGACCTCGCCGCTGCGCGATCGCTTCGGTATCGTGCAGCGTCTTGAATTTTATTCCACCCCGGAATTGTGCACCATCGTGCGGCGTTCCGCCGGCATCCTCGGGGTCAAGATCGATGCGGACGGCACCGCGCAAATCGCGAGCCGCTCGCGCGGCACGCCGCGCATCGCCAATCGCCTGCTGCGGCGCGTGCGTGATTTTGCGCAGGTGCGCGCCGAGGGCGTTATCACCGGCCCGGTTGCCGACCGCGCACTGGATTTGCTGGACGTGGACAGCAACGGCTTCGATATGATGGATAGGAAATTATTGCTCGCCATGATCCAGAAATTCGAGGGCGGACCGGTGGGCATCGACAGTCTGGCGGCGGCCATCAGCGAGGAACGCGGCACCATCGAAGATGTGTTGGAACCGTTTTTGATTCAGCAAGGTTTTATCATGCGCACCCCACGTGGTCGCGTGGTAACGCGCGCCGCTTATCTGCACTTTGGCCTACCCTGTCCGAGTGCGCATGTGCAGGCCGAGCTGACGCAACCGGTCGAGAGGGATCTATTCGGCGCGAATGAATGATTCGCTACACTTTAATCGCACGCCAGTGAATCTTTTCTGGAATCTACGGTCTAGTAAAAATATAATTACAGAGTTACAGATTAATCACCAGGCTCGATACTGTGGATTTCCTCCAGCCGGGACGTTTTAATCAACAACTAAACGTCAGCGTAAACATACTTCAACACAGCAAAACCAGCCTGAGCTTCGAGCAAACGATAATGAACAGCGAAAATAATGTCATCCTGTGCGGCGGCCGGATTAAGCTCATCTGTATAACTATCATTAACGGGCACCCGCCCCCCCCCACCTGCACACCTTCTTGCGGAGATTACCAGTGACCTCTGATTTATCGATCATCCATTTATTACTCAACGCGAGTCTGCTCGTACAACTGGTGATGGTGTTGTTATTGGTAACCTCCATGGTTTCCTGGACCATGATCTTCCGCAAGCGCGCCGCTTTGCTGCAGGCCCGCGCGGAGGCCGATGAATTCGAGAAGCGTTTCTGGTCGGGCAAGGATTTGAATGCCTTATACACGCAGATCATCCGCAGCGAGCGCACCGAAGGGGTTGAGGCGATCTTCGAGTCAGGCTTTAAGGAATTTGCGCGCTTACGCCAGCAGACCGGCATCGAGCCCATGGCTATAGTGGAAGGCGCACAGCGCACCATGCGTGTGGCGCTGTCGCGCGAGATCGACAAGCTGGAGGTGAACCTGCCGTTTCTCGCCACGGTCGGTTCTACCAGTCCTTATATCGGTCTGTTCGGCACGGTGTGGGGCATCATGAATTCGTTTCGCGGCCTGAGCAATGTCCACCAAGCCACCTTGGCCCTGGTCGCCCCGGGCATCGCCGAGGCCTTGATCGCCACGGCCATGGGCCTGTTCGCCGCCATCCCGGCGGTCATCGCCTACAACGCCTTCGCCAATAATGTGGAGCGGCTGATCAGTCGTTACGATGCCTTCCTGGAAGAATTCTCCACTATCTTGCAGCGTCAGGCGCACGTCTGATTATGGTGTATAAGAACCGAATAAGTTGTCGCACGCCTGCCAGGAGACACTTCTAATGGCGCTCCGGCACCGCACGCGCAAGCGGCCTATAGCCGAGATGAATGTCGTGCCCTACATCGACGTAATGCTCGTATTGCTGGTCATCTTTATGATTACTGCGCCGCTGCTGGCACAGGGCGTTAAAGTGGATTTACCACAGCTTTCCTCCGAACCCATCGCACCCGAACAATTAGAGCCTCTGGTCGTTACCGTGGACGCGAGCGGTAATTATTTTCTGAGCGTGGGCGCGGGCCATGAAAAACCCATAACCCCGGACACGCTAAGCAATCGGGTCGCGGCGGTGTTGCGTAATCAGCCGACCACGCCGGTGATGGTACGCGGCGATAAGAACGTCAATTACGGCGAGGTGGTTTCCGTCATGTCGCTGTTGCAAGCAGCGGGCGCACCCTCCGTCGGCCTGGTGACCGAATCGCCTACGACCGCGCCGGTTAAGTGAGCGGCATCTAATGATAAAGAAGCTGAGCGAAAATGCCCGCCCCCTGACCTTTGCCATCCTGGTGCATGCGGTGCTGATTGCCCTGCTCATCGTGGGCTTGGACTGGACACCCAAGCTGATCCCGCAGGCGGGAAACAAGGTCGATGTGGTACAGGCCGCAGTGGTCGATGAGACCAAGGTGCAGGCCGAGATGCGCCGCAAAAAAGA
>JAYSPZ010000049.1:0-4564 GCA_043721815.1 Gammaproteobacteria bacterium
TTTGAGGAGTTGAAGGCCGAGGCCGACTTTGTCACGCGCGACATGATCGTGCTACATGAAGACACGCCGGGCCTGAGTGAGATGCTGGGTAAGTTCGACAAGGTTCACTACCACACCGATTACGAAGTACGCTACGTCATCGCGGGGCGCGGTTATTTCGGCTTCGTCGATCCTGACGGAGACCAATTCATGCTTGAGGTTAGCGCCGGTGATTATATCAACGTCCCTGCCAAAACCGAGCATTGGTTCACGCTGGGCGATTCCAGGCGCATCAAGGCGGTGCGCTATTTTATCGACACCAGCGGCTGGAGTCCGGTGTATACCGAGCGCCCCATAGTTTTTGAATAACGTTTTGAGCTTCATAAATGCCAGCCTCTTAGTGGAGGGATGGGATGAAAAGTTTAATTCCCTCCCCTTCGATGGAGGAGGGCGAGGGTGGGGGCGCGGCGTTTTCCTCCCGGCTTATTTCGTGCGCATGGCGCACGCTACCTAGAAGCTTTCAACTGTGAGCTTTTCTAAATGATCGAAGTCACCTATCGTTTCCCCGCCCATGTGGATGCCGCCAAACAAGCGCAGGTCATCGCCATCGGGCAGACTAGCGGTTCCTGGGGAGCACAGTTCGCGCACCGTGCAGCGGAGCTCAAAAGCCATTTGGCGCAGGTACTGAGCGTCGAGAAGCAGGCCGATGGCAGTTCGTGGGCGCACATCGGCTTTCCGGTGGCGAACACCGAGGGTGACATCGGCACCTTACTCACCATGATCTTCGGCAAATACAGCCTGGCAGGTCCGGCCCGCGTGCTGGATGTCGTATTACCGGCGGATTACGGCACACACGCCAAGTGTGGCCTGGAGGGCTTGCGTAAACGCACCGGCGTGTTTGACCGGCCGCTTATCATGGGCATCTTCAAGCCCGCGCTGGGACTGAATGCCCTCGATCATGCGCAACTCCTGCGCGAGGTCGCCCTGGCCGGCCTGGATGTCATCAAGGACGATGAGATTCTGGGCAATCTGCCCGCCGCCCCGACGCTGCATCGTGTGCGTGCCTGCCGCGCGGTGATCGACGAGGTGAAACAGGAGACCGGCCGCGAGATACTTTACGCGGCGAACGTTACCGGGCGTGCCGACCGGCTGAACAGCATGGCGCGTGAACTCGTGCAAAAGGGTGCCAATGCCTTGCTGCTCAATGTATTGGTTTATGGTTATCCGGCGCTGGAGGCATTGGCCGCCGATCCCGAGATCGAGGTGCCTATTTTCGCGCATCCGGCCTTGGCCGGGGCCTGGGGTGGGCCGAGTGACGGCAGCGCCGATTACGGTATCGATTATGCCGTGAGTTTGGGAACGCTGATGCGCCATGCCGGGGCCGATGCCGTGCTGTATCCGACGCATTACGGTTCCTTGCCGTTTTCACAGGCCACCGAGTTTCGCATCCGCGACATCTTGCGCGCCCCCGGCGGCAACCAACAGCCCGTCATGCCGGTGCCCTCGGCGGGCATCCATCCCGGCGTGGTGGGCCGCGTGCTGCGCGATTACGGCAACGATGTGGTGCTGAACGCCGGTTCCGCCATCTTCGATCATCCACAAGGCCCGGCGGCCGGCACCCGCGCCTTTTTCGAGGCGCTGCAATTTGCCAACAGCGGCGTTGCGCTCAAGGCCGATTCCGTACCGGACGGGCCGTTGCGCACGGCCTTGCAAAAGTGGGGCGGGGAATAACGCACCATGTCCATGCTGCTGGACCAATTACCCGTGCGCACGGCCCTCGTGGAAATCGCCCGCGACTTCCATGCACGTGGCTGGATGGCGGGCACGGCGGGAAACCTCAGCGCAAAAGACGAGGATAATAATTTCTGGATCACCGCGAGTGGGCGGCCGAAAGGACGCTTGCAGGAAACCGATTTTCTGCTTATCAATGTCGCAGATGGCGCGGTCATCGAGCGCACCGGTAGCCACGACCAGCCCTCGGCGGAAACCGCCATCCATTGCGCGATTTATCGCTGCTTTCCGGCAGCGCGCGCCTGTCTGCACATGCACAGCGTAGATGCCTGCCTGGCCGCCGCGCAGGCACCGCCAGCCGTCACTGCACTGGCCCTGCCGCCACTCGAAATGCTCAAGGGTCTGGGTGTTTGGGAACAAGAGCCGCGCGTAGAACTGCCGCTGTTCGATAATCATCTTGAGGTGGGCAAGATTGCAAAAGCGATCACGGAGCGTTTTGAAACGACCGCCCCGGCAGTGCCGGTCTTGATGGTGCGCGACCACGGTGTAACGGTGTGGGGTGAGAGCTTGCAGCAGGCCTACAACCGCGTGGAGGTGGTGGAATTTATCATGGCCTATTGTGCCAGGGCACGCTTGTGATGCCTGGCAGGGGTGCTGGATAAAATCTTTGCGGCGTACTGAGGTTAATGCTGAAGACCTTCTAACTACTATTCAAGTACCTTCCCGGAATACAGCGGATTAGATGAGCTTATCAGCGAAGTAAGCACAACACTCTGAGCTACACCATCTTGGTCAGTCCACGTCACCGTTACCGTAACCCGTTTGAGATCGGGATAGGGTGGCACTAACGTCGGTGCTGTAGCTGTAGCAGCAGAATTTGGGGTTACACCCGCTCCTGTTACCGGAAAGTAAAGATCGGTGACCGTCCAAGTGCGGTTATAGGTTACACCCGAGATTGCAGCGAGGTTCCCGCTGGGCAGGATCAGGGTAAAATCTGCGTTTTTATTTCCGCCCGCATTAGTCGCAATGCAGCGGTACGACACCCGGATATTTACAGTACAGCCTATGGCGACACCCATAGCGTCTGTCTGGATCAGCATTTCATAATGACGCAAGTCGTCCAGTTTTTCCTGGGCGATGTGCGCCGCTACCGTCCGCCCCTTGGCGAGGCTGCCACTCTCCAGGGAGGTACCCTGAAATTTGGCCAGGGCAACCAGCCCCACGGCTAACACAACAAGGGTGATTAAAACCTCAAGCAGGCTAAAGCCGCGCTCATGTATGTTTTTCATAGGATGCATCGGGCTATAACTGGTCCGTCCAGCTACCCGGAACCTTGGCGAAACTGCCAAAAGATTTCCCGGCGTTTTGCAGGACGGAGCGGCTATACACGAGAATAAAACTTCCATTTGCCGTATCTATATTCTGGTCGGATACGAGTGCCCCTACTAATACGACGTTACCGTTAATTTGGACATTTCTTGCAACGCCTCCGGGTGGGGTAAAAGAATAGACCATGCCGTGGATTTCAGGTCCACCATTCAGGGTGATATCCCCTTCTACTACCAGGATAATCGGCTTGCTGGTCGTGCCCAAGTTGTCATTGCCGGGGTTGCAACCGCCGGTAATCCAAAAAAATCCTGTAGAGGCGGCGGTGAGGCTACTGCAATCGGCCAGTACGACGGCATCAGCCCCGTATTTAATTTCAAGATATTGTGTGCGGGGTACTCCAAAAATATATTGAAATATATCCGCCGGAATGGAAGGATCAGGAAATTGGATGTCCAGATTGGTGTACCCAGACGATGATAGCGTCTCTGCCGTAGTGTTACACCGGGCGGTAGCTCCACCCGGGAACCAGTCGGTGTAAGGTGTTACGCTGACATCCGGCGGGGTTGTGGCCGCCCAATTACGGCAGGTAGTCATCGACCCACCGAGGGTGACAGTCGAATCTCTGGAGGTAACGCTCAGTGGGAAGCCTTTTTCAACCACCGTCTGGAGGCTACCTAAGGCAGATACGGTATATCGTACGCGATAACCATCGACCCACACCTCCGCTACTTGTACGTCACTCGCAGCGCCATTCTGAGTGGCCCTGATCTGCATTGAAAGGCCCGCTATGTCTGCCCTTGTCCACGCGAGGTTAGTCGCCGGGTTAGTTGTCCACGTCTTAAAATAATTATTCCAGGCGGTTGTCAGTGTGACTGGGACAGAGGGCGTGCCTGTCACTGTATCGAAATATGCTGTGCCCCCCAGGACAAGCCCCCAATCCAGGGCTTCGTTGCCCACCGTTAGTGCGCGTACGCCAATGGTTACGGTTCCAACGGGGTCAACGTAATTAGCATTGTTGCTAATCGTTAAATTGATCGGAGCAAGGTGAGCGTTGGTTTTAATATAGGTTGCATTACTTTCGTCGCTTTGCTGCCCGGCGGTAGCGAGCGCAGGAGCAACGATGGCAGCGCCCGCGTTGGTTGTCCATAGGGTGATTCCAGATACGGCGGTGGGGCGGTTGTTATAAGCGATAATGGAGTTTGCAGCCGCCGGGTTGGTGGCGACACTGGTGCTGATAACACTGGATGCCAAGCCGGTGGGGTTGCCCCAAACCTGCAGGTTGCCGCCGATGGGTACCTGGCCTGCGGCAACCAGCGTATTTCTCGGGATGCTGGAGGACAGTTTGACACCCTGCACGGTTTGCTTGGCCTGTGCGCTGCCGGCCAAGGTGTCAGCGTTAGGGCTTACGTTGGCAATGACATCGACTCTTGGGAAATCGGCCACTACCGGCGCTGCCACGGTTCCCAGGTTCGGCGTGATGAAGCTAACGCCTTCGGTGTAGGCCGTCGGGTAGATGCCGCTTGAA